>JANLPD010000387.1:0-5875 GCA_031367045.1 Frankiales bacterium
GTGCGCGACCAGGTCGACCTCACGGGCTGCGAGATCGTGGAGAACCCGTCGTACGGCATGGGCTGCTCGTCCTCGATCGCAGCGGCCGTCCCAGCGCTGGCACCGACGACCGAGGCCGTTGTCCTTCTCCTCGGCGACCAGCCCGGGGTGACGATCGACGCCGTACGACGGCTGCTGGCGGGCCGGGGCGACTCGCCGCTGGCGGTCTGCCGCTACGCGGACGGCATCGGACATCCGTTCGCGTTCGGCAAGGAGGTGCTGCCCGTCCTGGCTGCACTGCACGGCGACAAGGCGGTGTGGAAACTGCTCGAGCAGCGGGCCGCGGACGTCGTCGAGATAGCCGTGGCGGGGTCGATACCGGCAGACGTCGACACGCAGCAGGACTACGAGCAGCTGATCAGCTCCACCGAGACCTGATGTCAGGAGCTCCATAGCGTGACGTGGACAGGAGGGACGGGCCGCGCCTGACGGGGCGCCCCGGCCGACGCGACCATGGCGGCGGTCGCGTCGGGCGTGGTCGCGAAGCGCTGCAGGGCGCGGGCACCCGGTGTGGCCCGGCGAAAGCCGAGGGTGCTGGCGCACCACAGTCCCTGCACCGGAGTGCCCGTCACCCGCAGCCGTACGAGGGCGCCACGACGCAGGTCCTCGCGGACGATGTGGCTCAAGGCCAGCATCACGCCGTCACCGGCCAGCACCGCCGCCCGCGCGGCGGTCTCGCTGGGAAGGCAGACCACGTCCGGCAGGAGGGTTCGGCCGGCCAGCCAGCGGCCCTCCTCGGACAGCTCCTCGATCCCCGCCGGGCCGGCGAACCACGGCTCCTTCACGAGCTCCGACATCGCGACCGGGTCCCCGACCAGCCGGTGCCCTGGGGCGGCCACGATGACGCGTTGGTAGCGCAGGAACGGCACCACATCCAAAGTGGTGTCCCCGACGGTCGGCGGCCGCAGTCCCAGCACGATGTCGGCGAAACGTTCGACCAGGCAGGCGGTCAGCCGCTCCGGGCGCTCGTGGATGAGCTCCACCGCTGTCCCGGGCGAGCGACGCGTGAAAGCGTCGACGAGGGCCGGTGCGTGCTCCTCGAAAGCCGCCGTCGCCACCACGCGCAGGATGTCCTGGGAGGTCCCGGCGGAGGCGACCTCGCGGCGGGCCCGATCAGCCAGCCCGACGATCTCGTCGGCGTGTGCGGCGAGCCGCCGGCCGCCTGCCGTGAGGGCAATACCTCCGCCGGCCCGGACGATGAGCGGGTCGCTGAGGTCCTGTCGCAGCGCGGCGATGGCGGCGGAGACCGCGGGTTCGCTCACCCCCAACGCCACCGCGGCCGCCCGCATCGACCCCAGCCTGGCGACGAGGGCGAACGTCCGGAGCTGGCTCAACGTCATCGTCTGGAGCTCCTAAGCACTCGGTTATCTCGATCTTGACACCCCCGGCGGCCAGCGACCAGGGTCCGGGCTGCAGCCTGGGAACACGACGACGTGGACCGCTGCGGTGGAGGACCCGTGCAGATACCCGCCCCCTTTGACTACGCCCGCGCCGAGAGCGTCGACGACGCGCTGGCACTGCTCGAGCGCCACGGCCCGGAATCGAGGGTCGTCGCCGGTGGGCACAGCCTGCTGCCGATGATGAAGCTGCGGCTGGCGCGGCCCGAGTGGCTGATCGACATCAACGACCTGTTCGAGCTGGACTTCATCGTCGAAGAGACCGCCCAGCTTCGGGTCGGCGCGATGACGAGGCACGGAGCCCTCTTGGCGTCCGAGGTAGTCGGCCGGCTCTTCCCGATCGTCCACGACGCCGAGCGGGTGATCGCGGACCCCGTCGTACGCAACCGCGGCACGATCGGCGGGTCGCTGTGCCAGGCAGACCCAGCCGAGGACCTGTCCACGGTCTGCGACGTGCTGCACGCCCAAGCGGTGATCCGCGGGGCCGGTGGCGAGCGGGTCATCAGCATGGGCGAGCTGTACCGCGGCCCCTATGAGACCGCCGTGGCGCAGAACGAGCTGCTCACCGAGATCCGCTTCCCGGTGCGGCCGCGGTCCAGCAGCGCCTACGAGAAGGTCGAGCGGCGGGTAGGCGACTGGGCGGTCGCTGCCGCTGGCGCGGCCGTCACCCTCGATGCCGGCGGCCGGATCGAGGAGGTCGCGATCGGGCTCACCGCAGTGGGGCTGAAGGGAACGGCGACCAGGTCGGAGGACGTGCTGCGGGGCGAGCTCCCGGGCGAGGCGCTGTTCACCGAGGCCGGCCGGCTCGCAGCACAGGACTGCAACCCGGTCAGCGACCAGCGCGGCCCGGTCGACTACAAGCGACACCTTGCCGACGAGCTCACCCGGCGCGTACTGCGCCGCGCCTGCGCACGCGTCGCGGCAGGCACATCCACCCACGCCGCCGGACAGGAGGGCTAGACCCATGCAGGTAACGATGACCGTCAACGGCAACGAGGTGACCCGCGAGGTCGAGCCGCGGGTGCTGCTCGTGCACTACCTCCGCGAGGACCTGGGGATGACCGGGACGCACTGGGGTTGCGACACCAGCAACTGCGGCACCTGCGTGGTCCTCATGGACGGTGAGCCGGTCAAGTCGTGCACGGTCCTCGCGGCCATGGCCGACGGTCACGAGGTGCGCACAGTAGAGGGGATGGCGAGCGGCGGCACCCTGGATCCGGTGCAGCAAGGCTTCATGGAGGAGCACGGCCTGCAGTGCGGCTTCTGCACCCCCGGAATGATGCTGACCGCACGCGCTCTGCTGGACAAGTGTCCCCAGCCGGACGACGCACAGATCCGGGAGGCCATCTCGGGCCAGATCTGCCGCTGCACTGGCTACGCGACCATCGTGCGCTCGATCCGCTGGGCAGCCGATCACCCGGCCGAGGAGGTGACGGCATGACGACCGTCGAGGAGCGCGACATCAACCCGGCAGCAGGGACGGCCGAGCGGCCGATCGGTTTCGGACGCCTGCAGCGAAAGGAGGACCCGCGCTTCATCCGCGGCAAGGGCAACTACCTCGATGACATCGTGCTGCCCAACATGCTGCACAGCGCGATCCTGCGCTCCCCGGTAGCGCACGCCCGCATCACCTCTATCGACACGACCGAGGCGCTCGCGCACCCCAAGGTGCTAGCGGTGATCACCGGAAAGGACCTCGAGGGGCTGGGCCTGGCGTGGGCTCCGACCCTGTCGGCTGACGTGCAGGCGGTCCTTGCGACCGACAAGGTGCGCTTCCAGGGCCAGGAGGTCGCCTTCGTCGTCGCCGAGGACCGATATGCCGCCCGCGACGCCCTCGAGCTCATCGACGTCGAGTACGAGCTGCTGCCGCCCGTGATCGACGCGCGCAAAGCGCTCGACCCGGAGACCGCTGTCGTTCGCGACGAGATCGAAGGCCGCACCGATAACCACATCTTCGACTGGGAGGCCGGCGACAAGGCCGCCACCGACGCGGTCTTCGCGCGCGCAGATGTCGTGGTGTCGCAGGAGGTCGTCTACCCGCGCGTGCACCCGGCGCCGATGGAGACGTGCGGCGCAGTCGCCGACATGGACCCGATCGACGGCAAACTGACGCTGTACGAGACCACCCAGGCCCCGCATGCCCACCGGACGCTGTTCGCCATCGTCGCTGGCATCCCCGAGCACAAGATCCGGATCGTCTCGCCTGACATCGGCGGCGGCTTCGGCAACAAGGTCGGCATCTACCCCGGTTACATCCTCGCGGTGGTTGGCTCGATCGTGACGGGCCGGCCGGTGAAGTGGGTCGAGGACCGCTCCGAAAACCTCATGTCGACCTCGTTCGCCCGCGACTACATCATGAAGTGTGATGTCGCCGCGACCACGGACGGCAAGATCCTGGCCGTGCGCACTGAGGTGCTCGCCGACCACGGTGCCTTCAACGCCACCGCGCAGCCGACGAAATACCCGGCCGGGTTCTTCCACATGTTCACCGGTAGCTACGACCTGGAAGCGGCGCACTGCAAGGTGACCGGCGTCTACACCAACAAGGCGCCGGGCGGTGTTGCCTACGCCTGTTCGTTCCGCGTCACCGAAGCCGTCTACCTGATCGAGCGCATGGTCGACGTACTTGCCCAGAAGCTGCAGATGGACCCGGCCGAGCTGCGCCTGAAGAACTTCATCAAGCCTGAGCAGTTCCCGTACGCCAACAAGACCGGCTGGGAGTACGACTCCGGCAACTACGAGCCGACGATGCGCCTCGCGATGCAGATGGCGGGCTATGACGAGCTGCGCCGCGAGCAGGCCGAGAAGCGAGAGCGCGGTGAGCTCATGGGCATCGGGCTGTCGTTTTTCACCGAGACGGTCGGGGCCGGCCCACGCAAGCACATGGACATCGTCGGGCTCGGGATGGCCGACGGCGCCGAGGTGCGGATCCACCCGACCGGCAAGGCGGTCGTGCGGGTCTCATGCCAGAGCCAGGGTCAGGGGCACGAGACGACCTTCGCGCAGATCGTGGCCGAGGAGATCGGCATCCCCCCTGAGGACATCGAGGTCGTCCACGGCGACACCGACCAGACCCCGTTCGGCCTCGGTACCTACGGCAGCCGTTCGACGCCCGTGAGTGGCGGCGCGGTCGTCATGGCCACCCGCAAGGTGCGCGACAAAGCCAAGCTCGTGGCCGCTGCGATGCTGGAGGTCAGGCCCGAGGACCTCGAGTGGGAGAAGGGCCGGTTCTTCGTCAAGGGCGACCCGGACCAGGGCAAGACGATCCAGGAGATCGCCTTCGCCGTACACGGGACGATGACGCTGCCCGACGGTGTCGACGGCAACCTCGACGCCGAGGTCACCTACGACCCGCCGAACCTGACGTTCCCGTTCGGGGCCTATATCTGCGTCGTCGACATCGACCCCGGCACCGGCCACGTGAAGGTCCGGCGGTTCATCGCGGTCGACGACTGTGGGACGCGCATCAACCCGATGATCATCGAGGGCCAGATCCACGGCGGGCTCACCGATGGCGTCGGCATGGCGCTGATGGAGTTCATCGGGTTCGACAAGGAGGGCAACTGCCTCGGCGGGTCGTTCATGGACTACCTGATCCCGACGGCCATGGAGGTGCCTGACTGGGAGACCGGCTTCACCGTCACGCCGTCGCCGCACCACCCGATCGGCGCGAAGGGCATCGGTGAGTCCGCGACCGTCGGCTCGCCGCCTGCCGTCGTCAACGCCATCGTTGATGCGCTGGCGCCGTACGGCCTCACGCACATGGACATGCCGTGCACGCCGGCCCGGGTGTGGGAGGCCATGCAGGGCCGGCCGACCCCACCGATCTAGTGGTCGCCAGCGCCGCTCCGACAACTCTGGCCGCGAGGGCTGCCGAGCTCACGCAGGCACGCATCCCGTTCGTCCAGGCCACTGTCGTACGTGCCCTGCATCCGACGAGTGCGCACGCGGGCGACACGGCGCTCGTGCACGCCGACGGGGAGATCGAGGGCTTCGTCGGCGGTACGTGCGCCGAGAGCTCCCTGCGCGTCCACGCGCTCGAGGTGCTGGTCACTGGTGAGCCGCTGCTGCTGCGCATCCAGGCCGGCGCCCCGGAGACGACCATCGAGCCCGGTGGCGTCACCGTGACGAACCCGTGCGTCTCCGGAGGAACGTTGGAGATCTTCCTCGAGCCACGACGGCCGGCGCCCCGGCTGGTGGTCGTGGGCAACACACCGGTCGCGCAGGCGCTCCTCGCCCTCGGCGGACCGCTGGGGCTGACCGTCGAGTTCTCCGGTGGGACCGACGGCGGCACCGACCCCGCATATGACGGGGTGGCTGCTGTCGTCGTCGCCTCGCACGGCCGGGGCGAGGAGCCGGCGCTGGAAGCCGCGCTGCGCGCCGATGTCCCCTACATCGCCTTGGTCGCGAGCCGCGTCCGGGCCGCAGCGGTGCTGGCC
>JANLPD010000394.1:0-5659 GCA_031367045.1 Frankiales bacterium
CTCCCGGGATCGACCAGGTGGCGTTCGCGCGCGCCTGCGTCGAGGACGTCGTGGAGATGGTCAGCGACCTGACGGGGGTACGTGCGGCGCTGGCCTGCTCTGCGTCGTACGACCGTCCGGAGCTGCTCGTCTGGCCGGGCACTCCGGTGCTCCGTGCCGCCGGTCCGGCGGACGCGCTAGGTCAGGCGCACGCTGCTGGGGCGGCCGTCGCGGTACTCGTCGCCGGCGACGCCCCAGACCTGCCGCCGCTGCTGCTTGGCAAGGTCTTTTCGGCGCTGTCGGCCGCGCATCCCTCGACGCAGGTCGCCGTGACCCCCTGCGAGGGCGGTGGTCTGGTTGCGTTCGCCGCCCGATTGCCGTACGCCGGTGCCGTCGACCTCGATGCTCCGTCGCCCGAAGGAGCTGCGAGGGGTCCGGGCTGGCACCGCCTCCGGGTGCCGTCCGATGTGCATCGACTCGACCCCGGGCTTGAGGGGTGGGACGCGACGAGGGCCCTGCTCAGCGGCTGGCATCAGTTGCTGACCTGACTGTCGCTGACCTGACTGTCGCGACCCGACCCGCTCGCCTGACCTGACCCGCTCGCCTGACCTGACCTGACCCGCTCGCCTGACCTGACCCGCTCATCCTGGCGGGACCCGTTCACCCGGCCGCAGATGCACGGGAGTAAGATCATCTTGCTGCCGCCGGGCCGAGGCTGAGCGTGTCCCGCGTGCATCCACGGCGCAAGGAGCCTGGCTTGCGTGCATGTGCGTCACGAGGTGACGCTCCTCGACGCTCCTGCGGGTAGTTTTGTGCTATTTGGCGCCGGATGGCGCCCGATCAGGCAGGCGGGCTGGTGGGCGGGTCGTCCAGGCCGCGTAGCTCGGCGTCCCAGTCGGTGCCGGAACTCTCCGTCGTGGTGACGCTGCGCGCCAGGAAGGCCGCGGGATCGTCGAGCTCGCCCGGACCGGGCAGCAGGTCGGGGTGGGCCCACAGGGCGTCCCGCCCCTCCACACCACGTGCCGCGCGCACCTGCGACCACAGGTCGGCGGCCTCACGCAGGCGCCGAGGTCGCAGCTGCAGGCCGACGAGGGTCGCGAATGTCTGCTCGGCCGGCCCACCGGAGGCGCGCCTGCGTCGAACCGTCTCCCGCAGCGCAGCCGCAGCCGGCAGGGGGCCGCGCGCTGCCTCGTCGACGACCGCGTCGACCCAGCCCTCCACGAGCGCGAGTGCGGTCTCGAGTCGTGCCAACGCGGCGGTCTGGGCATCGGTCGGTTCGATGTCGAAAAGACCTTGCCCCAGAGCGTTCTGCAGCGACTCAGGGTCGGTCGGGTCGACCGCCGACACGGCCCGACCGATGGCGGCCGGGTCGACCTCGATGCCACGGGCATAGGCGTCGACGGCGTCGTAGAGGTGGGCCTTGAGCCACGGCACATGGGCGAATAACCGCTGGTGGGCCTGCTCACGCAGGGCGAGGTAGAGGCGGACCTCGTCGGCCGGGACCTCGAGGCCCTCGGTGAACGCGGCGACGTTGGCGGGTACCAGCCCGGCCCGGCCGCCCTCGGTGAGCGGGAGGCCGACCTCGGACAGCCCGAGGACCTCACCGGCGAGCGCGCCGATCGCCTGCCCTACCTGTGCCCCGAATACCAGGCCGCCGACCCGGCCCATGATCTGGTGGACCGCGTTGGCGTCAAGAGCGCCGCCCAGCAGGCCGGCGACCTCTGGCGGCAGGCCCTCGAAGCCGCCCGCCAGCCCGCTCTCGAGCGCTCCGCCCATCGCCGCGACCACCCGGCTGGCGACTGGGTCTACGAGCTGCTTCCAGGCCGGCAGCGTGGTCTCGATCCACTGCGTGCGGGTCAGCGCGCGGGCCTCACCTGCGGACGCCGGGAGCGTCGTCAACGGGTCCAGCCACAGGTCCGCCAGCCGGCACGCATCGGCCACGGCCCTGGTTTCCTCGGCGGCGACGGCCGGATCTGGGGTTACCTCTGCGACGGCCGGATCTGCGGCGGGCGCCTCCAGGGCGCTGAACGCGATTTTTTCGGCCAGGTCCCAGTTGACCGGGCCGCCCTGCCACGACATCAGCTGTTGGAGCCCGGCGAAGACGTCGCTGCCGAGCGCCCCGCCGAACAGGGCAGACAGGCCGAACGGGTCGTTCTCGCCGTTACCCTCGGGATCATCGGGGCGGCCAGAGGGGCCGAACCCGAACGGCGGCCGGGTCACCGGCTCGCCCTACCGGTGCGAGCGGAGCGGCGGGTGGCACTCATGCAGGCCACGGTAGCCCGACGTGGAAGGCGGCCCGGACCGCCCGTAGTCGCCGTAACCGGCGCTGCGAGCGGCCTCGGTCGGGCTTTCGTGGAGCGCCTCGCCTGCTGTGCTGAGGTCACCGGCCTTGTCGGCGTCGTCACGAACGGGGTCGGCGTCGTCACGAACGGGGCCGGCGTCGTCACGAACGGGGCCGGCGTAGACGGCGTCGTCTGGCGCAGCGCCGACGTCCGTGACCCGCTGCTATCAGCGAGTTTCGAGGGCATCGACGTGGTCGTCCACCTCGCGATGACCTACGACCCAGCGCAGGACCCGACGCAGCGTCGGCTGGTGAACGTCCGCGGTACCTCGCAGGTGCTCGAGGCCGCGCGGGCGGCCGGCGTCCGCCGGGTTGTGCTGGTGACGAGCAGCGACGTCTACGGCTCGCACCCCGACGGACCGGTGCCACTGCCTGATGACGCGGAGCTGCGCGCCGAGCCCGACGACGGACTGGTCGGTGACCTCGTCGAGGTCGAGCGGCTGGCTCAGCACAGCGCGCGCGCCGGCCTGCCGGTCACCGTGCTCCGCCCCGCGCCGGTCGTGGGTGGGCCGCTGGGCCGAGCGTACGACGGCGCCCTGCCCCGGCAGCTGGCCTCGACGCGGCTGCTGGCGCTGCGAGGGGTCGAGCCGCTGTGGCAGCTCTGCCACATCGAGGACCTGCTCGGCGCCCTCGAGCTGGCCGTGACCGGCGCCATCACCGGCATCGTCCCGGTGGCATGTCAGGGGTGGCTGGTGCAGGCCGAGGTCGAGCAGCTGACCGGCAAGCGGCGGCTGGAGCTGCCCGCCGCGGTCGCGCTGAGCACCGCTGAGCGGCTGCGCCGGCTCGGCGTCACGGCGAGCTCGCGACCCGAGCTGGACCGGCTCGTCGCACCGATCGTCGTGGACACCGTCGCGCTCCGCCAGGCCGGCTGGACGCCACGTTGGACCAACGAGAGCGCGGTGCGCGCTTACTTGGCAACCTCGCCCGCGAGCGACAGCCGGTCGGGCGCCTACACCGCAGCGGGTGCAACCGTTGCCCTTGTCGGCACGGCTGCGCTCGTGCGCCGGGCCCGAAGACGACGAAGGAGCTTGTGATGGGAGAGGTCCGTCTCGTCGCCATCCGCGACGTCCCCGTGCTCGTCGACGAGGTGCTGGCCGCCGTGCAAGACCGCAGCGCCGGGGGAGTGGTGTCGTTCACCGGCCTCGTCCGGTCCAGCGACGCAGGTCGCGAGGTCGAGGAGCTGGAGTACGTCGCCCACCCCGACGCACTCGCCCGGCTGGGCGAGGTGGTCGAGGCGGTTGCGACGCAAATGCCCGTCGTCGCGGTCGCTGCCGTGCACCGGACCGGGTTGCTGGCGATCGGCGACGTGGCGGTGGTGGTCGCTGCTTCAGCCGCGCACCGTGGTCAGGCCTTCGAGGCCGCCCGCCGGCTCATCGACGACCTCAAGGACCTCGTGCCGATCTGGAAGCGCCAGGTCTTCGCGGGTGGCGAGCAGGAGTGGGTCGGATCACCGTAACGGGTCACTGACCTGGAGCGATTGGCGCACTAGCATGGGGACCGGCCCGACCCCTTCTGATGGATGCGGAGAACGGAATGCCTGCCTGGCTGCTGTGGCTGTCACCGCTTCCGCTGGCAACGATCGGCGCCATTGCCTGGACCTCCTGGACGAGCCGCTCGCGCGGGCCGGCGCCGGCGATCGACTCGGTCGAGGGCTTCGAGCGGTTCCGATCGGCGCTGACCAACCCGTTGCCGTCGTCGGGCCAGCCCAGCAAGACCAAGGCCCGGTCGCACTAGCTCCAGGCGCGACCTTCCGGCTCGACCTGGTCGCGGTTCGTGCCGTACCCGCTGGGCGGCCGGCCCTTGCCCACCTGGCGACTCAAGGACCAGGGTGTGGCCTGCCGAAGACACAGGGGACCGGACCCGGCCGAACCACCTGTTGCATGAACCGGAAGGCCTTCCCGTGGAGCACGTCGTCTTCTTTCCCGCCCAGGACGGGACGCCGGCCTTCCGGCGCGTCGCCGCACTTGAAGATGCGGTCCGTCTGGTCGAACACCTCCGCAACGTGGAGGGAGTCAACGAGGTGAGCGTGCACGCGTTGACCGAGGTGCCGCTGGCGTTCCGGACCGTGTTCAAGGTTGAGCTGCCCGCTTGCTTTGACCCCGCCGCCGATCCCGCGACCCAGCCCGCCGGTCCGCCTGCGGGCGAGGCGTCGGCCCAGTCCGGGACCGCCCCCGAGCCGCGCGCGGAGGCCGAGCCGGTCCCTGAGCCGGTCCCTGAGCCGGTCGCCGTCATGGAAGCCGTGCCGTCGGTGCAGCCTGACCTGCACGTGGCCACCTTGCTCGAGGTCGTCCCCGACCTCCAACCCGACGCGGTTCCCGAGCCGGCTGAACCGGCGTACGCCTCGAGCAACGGCGCCTCGAGCAACGGTCACAGCGACCAAGGTGCCAAGAGCCTGGGGTTTTTCGCGTGAGCCGCCGGGCGCGCCGCCCGCGCCCGGAGCCCGGCTCGGAGCACAGCCGATAGACGTCGCAGGCAAGCGTCCCGGTGAGCGCAGCTAGGCTCGGCTGGTGTCCCGGCGCGCGCTGACCCTCCTGCTCTCCGGCCTGCTGGCTCTCGGCCTGGCCGGCGGTGGTTTCGCGTTCACGGTGCCCTACGTCGAGATTCTGCCGGGTCCGGCCTACGACACTTTGGGTACCAAGGGCACCGCGGGCAACAAGCCGGTCATCGAGATCGGGGGGGCCAAGACCTACCCGACCAACGGTGAGCTGGACCTGCTCACCGTCTACGTGAACAACCAGCTGACGCTCGGTGACGCCGTCAGAGGCTGGTTCGACACCGACGTCGCAGTGGTGCCGCGCGAGCTGATCTACCCGCCTGACCAGAGCGACGAGGCCATCAAGAAGCAGAACGTCGCGGATATGACCAAGTCGCAGGACTCGGCAACCCAGGCTGCCTTCGGCGAGCTCGGCATCGCCAGCGAGACGGTCTCGGTCAAGGCGGTCTCGGCCGGATCCCCGTCGCAGGGCAAGCTCCTGGCCGGGGACGTCCTCACCTCTGTCGACGGCGCCAAGGTCCTCAGTGCCATGCATCTGCGGGCTCTCATCGGCAGCCATCAGGTCGGTCAGGCCTTGGCCATCGGCTTCGTCCGCGGCGCCGTGGAGGGCACCGTCTCGATTACGACCATCGCCTCCGGCGCAGCCTCCGCCGGGAGTCCGGCGCGTCCGGTCATCGGGATCGAGACCGCAGCGGCGCCGGTCCCCAAGCTGCCCAAGGTCACCATCAACCTGATGGACGTCGGTGGTCCGAGCGCAGGGATGATGTTCGCCCTCGGGATCATCGACAAACTCAGCCCGGACTCACTGACCGGCGGCAAGCACATCGCCGGGACCGGCGAGATCG
>JANLPD010000403.1:0-2138 GCA_031367045.1 Frankiales bacterium
CAGTCGCGGTCCAGGGGGAGGCGCCCTTGCGGGCCGCTGCGCGCGGACCAGACGACAGGTCGATGTCCGCCGCCCTACCATGGCCCGGTGCTCCGGAGCTGCCCGTGACGTCCAGCGCGCTGGCACAGGTGGCTGGGCCGCTCGCCCCGCTGACCCCGCTGCGCGAAGCGACGGCGTGGAGCCCGGACGTCCCGGTCCTTGTGGTGGCTGTCCTGGTCAGCGGGGCCTACCTTCTCGCCGTACGCGGCGTGCGGGCGCGCGGTGGGCAGTGGCAGGCGACGACGACGGGGTGGTTCTTAGTCGGGGGCGTGGGCTCGCTGCTGGTCGTGACCTGCTCCTTCCTCGGGACGTACTCCCGGGTGCTGTTCTGGCCGCTGGCCGTGCAGGACGTCCTGCTGATGACGCTGGTGCCGGTCGGGTTGACCCTGGGGCGCCCGCTGGCGCTGTGGCGCTCGGTCCGTCCGCAGCGCAGGGCTGCTCCGCGGCTGCCGCGCGGGGTCCGGTCCGTTTTCGGCTTTCCGTTAACGGGGTCCGTCCTGGCCGTCACGCTGCTACTGCTCGTCTACACCACCGGCTGGGACCAGGCCCGGCTTGAGCACCCCACCCTGCTTGAGCTGACACGGCTGCTGCTGCTGGTCGCGGGGTGCGGGTTCCTGTGGCCGCTGATTGGTGTGGACGACGGCACCGGGCGCACCTCGTACCCGATTCGTGCGGTCATCGCCTTTCTGGACGGGCTCCTGGACGCCCTGCCCGGCCTTGCGGTGCTTGGGACCGGACACGTTATCGCCGCCGGGTACTACGCCCACGTGGCGCGGACCTGGGGTCCGACCCTGCCCAAGGCGCAGCAGATCGGCGGCACGGCGATGATCGTGCTCAGCGAGTTCGTCGGCCTGCCCGCGCTGCTCGTGCTCATGCTGGCCTGGGTCCGTCGCGACGCTGAGCAGGCCACTGACGTCGATGCCGCGCTCGATGTCATCGACGCGGCCGAGATCGCTGCTCGTGGCTCCTCGTCGGCGAGCACCGGACCGGGGCGAGAGACCCTGCTGCATCGACCCTGGTGGGAGGTCGACCCAGGTCCTCTGGCTGACCGCTACGGCTCACGGCCCCCGGAGACCCGGGGCGATCGCGACTGAAAGACCCTCCGTAGCAGGTGGCCAGCCCGCGTGGACCCCGCGTAGACGGCTGCAAGCGCGCCGACCCGGCCGGGCCCGCCGACGACGCGGCATCGTCGCGGCGAGCCACCGCGCAACAGATGGCACACTCGTGTGATCCCTGCGTGCACCCGGGCACCTGGCTGAGGAGGACACGTGCCGCCAGGTGTGCCACGAAGACTCGACCCGCCCGCTAGCGTCGGCGCACCCACCACGCGTCCGCGTAGCCGTCGGCGTGTGTTGGCAAGGTGGGTGCTCGTGAGCGCCGTGCTGCTGGTGGTGGCCATCGTGGCCTTCGTCGCCTTCCAGTACGTGCGGCTGTCGAACGGTCTGCGTACCTCTAGTGCGATCAGTGCCGCGCCTGGGCACGACGGCTCCCCTCACGGCGACCTGAACCTGCTCGTGATGGGCCTGGACAGCCGGCTGGATGAGGACGGGCACGCGCTGCCCGCCGCGACCTACCAGGCGCTGCATGCCGATGACCAGTCCAGCGGCGGAGAGAACGCGGACGTCCTGATCGTGCTCCACGTCCCCGGAGACGGCTCGAAGTCGACGGCGTTCTCGATCCCGCGTGACGACTACGTTCACCTGGCGGGGTGCCCAGACGGGGAATGCATGGGCAAGATCAAACAGGCATACGGCTTGGCGTTCGACCAGGCCGAAAGGCAGCTGGCCAATCAGGGCGTGCGGTACAGCAGTGCCCGTGTGCAGCGCCAGCGAGATGCCGGCCGGCGGGCTGAGATCACCACTGTGGAGCAGTTCCTGGGGGGCGGTCTGCACATCGACCATTTTGTTGAGGTCACGCTGGTCGCCTTCTATGAGTTGGCCAAGGTGGTGCAGCCGATCACGGTGTGCGTTAACGAGGCCACCAGCGACAGCTACTCCGGCGCCGACTTCAAGCCTGGGCGTCAGCAGATCAATGCCGGGCAGGCTCTCGCGTTCGTCCGTCAGCGCCGCGACGACGGCCACCTGTCTCTGAACTTCACC
>JANLPD010000412.1:0-3251 GCA_031367045.1 Frankiales bacterium
CCGCCCACCGCCGTCACCCCCGCGACGCGCTCGTGCAGCGACAGCAGGTCGAGCTGGGAGAGGCCGCCGTCCGGGGCGCTCGGGTGGCCGGCAGCGAACCAGCCCACGACGAGGCCGACCGCCACGAGCTGGGCGGCGACGATGATCGCCGTACCCGCCCGGCGCCCGGTGCCCGGGACCTCGCCCGGCCCGCGGATGCCCATCCGCGGATCATTCACCCGCCCGGCGCGTAACCCCCCGCGGCACCCCGGCGATGACGCGGGCAGACCCCCGATCCCATGGAGAGACCGGATGAGCCTTCTCAAGATCGCCCTAGCCAAGACGAGTGGAGCGAGCCTGCTCGGCAAGCTCGTCCTCGGCGGCGTCGTCGTGACGAGCCTGGGCGCCGCCGGCGCGACCGGCATCTACACCGTCGCGCACGACACGGGCGCCCCCAGCAGTGCCGTCGTCACCGACAGCCCCAGCCCGGCGGCCAGCGAGTCCGCCAAGCCGTCCCACGCGCCCGAAGCGCCCGAGCACGCCTCCGATACGGCCAAGGAGCACGCCGCCGACAACTCAGCGGTCCAGGGCGCTGTTGTCCCGGGCGCCAGCCTCAGCCCCGAGCCCGAAGCCACCAAGTCCGGGCACTCGGGGCGCGACGCAAGCGAGGCGCCTGAGGCAAGCGACGCGCCCGAGGCAAGCGACGCGCCTGAGGCGAGCGAGGCACCTGACGCGAGCCAGGCACCCGAGCCGACCGAGTCGGCCACGCACGACGTTGGTGACGATCACGGTGGCGGCTCCAGCTCTGCGCCCACCGGTTCCGGCGGCAGCGGGCATGACTCTGGCGGCGACAACGGCTCCGGCGGGCACGGCACCGACGGCTAGCAACGGACTCCTGGTTCTGACGTCGCAGCATCATGCCGCCGGCAGACCAGGCAGCGCCCTCGAAGGGCGGACCTTCCCCTGGGTCCGCCCTTTGAGGCGCGTCCGGCCCGCCGCGTCCCGACTTCCTGGTTCAGGCTGACGCTTTGAGGCTTCCGTAGCGTCAGCCTGACCCAGGAAGTCCGGCATCGGGCGCCAGCGAGGATGCTGTGGTCGCTCAAGGACCGCCGGCAGGACGTCGAAAGTGCGGCAGCGGCACGGGCAGCGGAACTAGCCGCAGGGAAGGATGCACGGGTGGGTGATCAGCAGCTCGAGGACGTGCTGCCGGCTGCCCAGACCGGGGCCGCCTGGGCGCTGCGGGCCGTCTACGAGGAGCTGTCGCCACGCGTGCTCGGCTACCTGCGCAGCCGCGGCGCCGCCGAACCCGAGGACCTCACCAGCGAGGTCTTCCTGCAGGTACTCCCCAAGCTTCCCAACATCACCGGCGGCGCGGCCGGGCTGCGCACCTTTGTCTTCTCGATCGCCCACGCCCGCCTCGTCGACGACCTTCGCAAGCGCGCGCGCCGCGAGCCGACTGTCGAGCTCGACGCCTCCCGTGACGACCGTTCCTCCTCCTCCAGTGAGGACGAGGCCCTCACCTCACTGGGTACGACGGAAGTACGCCGACTGCTGGCCCTGCTCCCCGACGACCAACGCGACGTACTCCTCCTGCGCGTAGTCGCCGACCTGACCGTCGAACAGGTGGCCGAGACCATCGGGCGGTCGGCGGGTGCGGTGAAGCAGCTCCAACGCCGCGGCTTGATCTCGCTGCGCGAGCACCTAGGCGTAACCCAAAACGGCCCTTCCACGATGACTCCCACGACATGACCGACATCACCCGCCCCGCCGCCGGCCCCGAGTCCACCGGGCCGCTCGATGACCGTGCGGTCGAGGGCCTGCTGAGCGGTCGGCGGCCAGCCGACGCGACGCGGGCGGATGCCGCGCTGGCCGAGTTGTTCGCCGTCATGAGGTCCGACGCCTCCGGTCCGGCCCCCACCCCCAACGCTGCCCTCGCCGGGCTCCTGGCGGCCGGCGGCACCTGGGTTGCCGCCGCTGGTGGCACCTGGATCGCTGCCGCCGGGGGCACCTGGATCGCCTCCGCTGCGCCAGGGGCGGCTGCTCGAGACGTGGTCCCCCCGGGTTTGGCTGCTCGGGCCGGCCTGCTCGGCCTGCTGTTCGGGCGCAGCAAGACGCGCAGCGCTGCGACGGGCGCCGCCGTGGTTGCGTTCCTGACGGCCAGCCTCGTCGGGGCTGCCGCAGCCAACGCCCTTCCCTCGTCCGCCCAGCGGGCCGTCTCCGATGTCGTCCGGGCGATCACCCCGCTTCGGCTTCCGAGCCCCGACGATCACAAGCAGCCGGCGCCGGCGGTTTCCCCGAGCCCGTCGAACGACGCCGGTGGCCACAGCTCCGGCGGCCCAAGCTCCGGCGGCCCCGACGGTCGCGCGAGCCAGGAAGCTGGCGACCACCCTGGTACCTCGGGCTCGAGTCGTTCGCCGGGTTCCGGTGACGGGACCGGCTCGGGCTCGTCCGGTTCGGACGACAGCAGGCGAGGTTCAGCAGCGCCCGGTTCGGGTTCCGGTGACGGGACCAGCGGCTCGGGCTCGTCCGGTTCGCACGGCTGGGACGAAATCAAGAGCGGCTCCGGCTCGTCCGGCAGCGGCTCCGGCTCAGCTACGTCGGGTACCGGCTCAGGGTCAGACGGCTCGGGAAGTTCTGGTGGCTCAGACGAACGGTCCAGCAGTTCCGGCTCGACGGCCACGTCCACCGCCACCCCCAGCGCGAGTAGTGAAGGTGGCAGTAGCGGGAGCGGAAAGTACGCCAGCTCGACAACCGCCACGTCCCCGACGCCCACCTCGACCCCTACCGGCCACTGAGTTCGGTCGTCCGCCAGAGGGCGACGAACCAAGGCTGGGCCAGGTAGCTGCCAGTTATGTGCCAGGTTTGGGCCACGCTCGGGCTAGGGCGCGGGCTAGGCGCGCCGCACATGCACGCGAGTGAGATCATTTGCAGGGGCGCTCGCCGATGTTGAGCGTGCCTTGGGTGCAACTGCGCCCCGCTCGGCACCGCCCGCGTGCATCTGCGACTCGAACCGCCCCCAAACCCGACCAAACCCGAACCGCCCCGAACCCTCCCGGACCGGGACGTCCGCCCGCCTGAGCGTCCGACGCGGACCACTTCGGCGGACGCTACGGATGGGCACGCCGGCCGGCCGGCCCGGGAAGAAGATCGAGGCTCAGGCGTCGGCGCGGCCGAAGTCGTCCTCGAGCCGCTCGATGTCGTCCTCGCCGAAGTACGTCCCGTGCTGGACCTCGACGAACACGATCGGCTCCGTGCCGTCGTTGGTGATCCGG
>JANLPD010000162.1:0-3664 GCA_031367045.1 Frankiales bacterium
CGAGCACGCCTAGCCAAAGCCGCCGTCGCTCCCGGCTCGGCTCGGCCGGGGGCAGATCGGAGACGGGGAAGGACATGGTCACTCCAGGGACGAGGGTGCGTGGCTGACAGCCGCAGCGGGTGCGGCGACGAGAGCAGCATCGGTGGACCGGGCCGGCGACTTGAGAGTTTTCCTGACTCCGAAGTCAGGACCGACTGACTCCCAAGTCAGGACCGACTGACCGGGCAGTCCGGTTTGCGGTCGGCTACAGCGCGGTAGGCAATGGCCGACACAAGGAGGGACCGCCAGTCCAACGACAGCCCCGGAGGAGCCCATGTCCCTCAGCAACGCGCCGCGAAAAGGGGACCAGACCCGGGCTGCCATCCTGGCGGCAGCGGCAGTGGCGTTCGGTGACCGTGGCTACGACTCAGCAACGCTGGAGGACGTCGCAGGCGGGCTGGGCTTGACCCGCGGCGCCGTCCTGCACCACTTCGGTTCCAAGGAGGAGATCCTGCGCGAGGTCATCGGTCCCTTCCTGGCTGACGTCGACGCCCTGCTTGACGGCATCGACGTCGCAAAGCCGATGAGCGCCCACCGGCGGCGGCGTTTCCTGACCGGGTTCGTCGACCTGCTGTGCGACAACCGCAGCGTGTCTTCGCTGCTCACCCGCGACATCACCCTCCAAGGGCACCTGGACCCGACGATGCGGCTGGCTGACCGGGCCGAACGCTTCTCTCGCCTCCTGGCCGGACCTGAGCCGACCGACATCGATGTTCTTCGGACCTTGATCGCCATCGGCGGCATGGTGCGCCCACTGGCTGCGCCGCCGCAGGTGCTCAGCCTGAACACACCCGAACAACGACGCGTCATGGTGGATTGCGCGATCGCCTCCCTGCGCAGCTGAGCAGCAGTTGGATGCGTCGACAAGGCATCATGGCCCGGTGTTCACGCTCGATCAGGCTCGCGCGCAGCTGGCCGGGCTCCGGCCGCTCCTCGACGAGCTGATCGCCCTACGGGCCGATACTGCCGAGATCGCGGCAGCGGTGCAGGGCGGCCCACCAACCTCGCTCGGGGGCCTGCCTGAGCAGAAGGCTGGCGAGGCGCGCCTGCACGAGCTGATGACGCAGGTGCAGGAGCGCGGCATCGAGCTCAAGGGCCTCGCCCCGCTGCTGCTCGACTGGCCGTCGACGCTGGGCGGCGTCGAGGTGCTGCTCTGCTGGCTCGAGGGTGACGCCGAGCTCGGCTGGTACCACCGCACCGACCTCGGCTTCCTCGGCCGGCGGCGGCTGCCCGATGCCCCAGCTCGGTAGGGCGGCCGGACAGGTGCCACAGTGCTGGCGTGCAGCCCGAGCCGGTGACCTACTCCTCGTACCTCCGCGTGCCGCAGCTGCTCGCCCTTCAGCAGGAGCCCCGCGCCCACGACGAGCTGCTGTTCGTCGTGCTGCACCAGTCGCACGAGCTGTGGTTCAAGCTCGTGCTGCACGAGCTCGACGACGCCACCGCGCTCATCGACCAGGACCGGTTCCCCGAGGCGGAGACCCGGCTGCGCCGGATCGTCACGATCATGCGGCAACTCGTCGCCCAGTGGGACGTCCTCGGCACCATGGCACCAGCCGGCTACCTGGAGTTCCGGCACGCGCTTGAGGGCGGCAGCGGCTTCCAGTCCGCCCAGTGGCGGGAGGTCGAGTTCGCGTCCGGCCTGAAAGACCCGTCGTACGTCGAATCGGCCTGGCTGTCAGAGGCCGAGCGCGCCCGACTGCGCGCCCGTCTGCAGGAACCGACGCTCGCCGACGCCTTCGAGGCCGCGCTGAGGCGTTACGGAGTAGACGATGTCGCCGATGTCCTGCGCGGCGGCCCTCGGCTGGCCCTGGTGACGATGCTCGCCGAGACGCTGCTCGACTACGACGAGGCGGTCGGCCACTGGCGGCACCGGCACGTGCTCGCCGTCGAGCGGCAGATCGGCCTCAAGCCGGGGACCGGTGGGTCCAGCGGCGTTGCCTACCTGCGCAGCACCCTCACCCGGCGCTTCTTCCCGAGCCTGTGGGAAGCAAGGACCCGGCTGTGACCCCTCGTCAGGCGATCTCGACCACGTAGGCGTCGTGATCGGACAACGACCTCCCGTCCACGATGGTGCTGATCCGGTGAGCGCTGACCACCACCCCGGAACGCGGAACCGCGATGTGGTCGATGGTCTCGAGCCCGCTGAGGCGATGGGGCAACCCGCTGGTCGGGACCTGCAGGTCCATGGCATCGAGCGCCGTTCGGAGGCTCTCTCGTCCGGCCAGGGTCCCGATGGCCTCCGGACCGCCCAGGCCATGGTTCCAGTCGCCGCCCCAGACGAGCGCCTTGCCCGACAGGCCCATGGTCAGCACCCGCAGGGCCTCGGCCGTCTTCGCCGCGGGAGCGGGTCCGTCCCACGGCCAGCGCTCACCGCACCCGTTCCAAGGCAGGACGGAGCTCACATAGGTGCGCCCGGCGATCTGCGCGGCAGCACTCGCCGGGTGCGGGTCGGCGACGGGGGCGGTCGTGCGGCGACTCAGGATCCCGGCCCAGCGCTTGCGCGGACCAAGCACGGTTTCGCCGAGGTGGAGCACGTAGCCCGGCACGTCCAGCCGCTCCGGCACCTCTGTCAGCAGCCAGACGTCGCAGTCCTGCTCCGTCAGCAGCTCAGCGTGCTGAGGGCCGGTCCGCCCGTCCATGTTCCAGGTCCCGATGCGCATGGGCCCATCGTGGCGGAGCGGTCGGGTGGCCGCGTGGTGCGCCGCGCGCACAGGGCTGCCCGTTGTCAACAGATCGGGCCTTCGCCGGCCTTTCGCAGCGCTGCTCCTCGATGCTGTCTGCATGGAGCACTTCGCCGAGGTCCTGAGCCTCTACACCGACTACCCGATGCTGGACGGCGACATCGCCCTGCTGACCGACCTCAAGGTGGTGCAGGAGATCGAAGGGCTTGCCGATCACTGGGGCCCCCGGATCCGGCGCAACCTCGCGGAGGGGCTCCGAGAAACCGGCGCCCAGGAGCTGCAGCTGGCCATCGCCCGGCCCGGCGCCGAGCTGCTGCCGCAGGACCACGCGCTGTGGGCCGACCTCCGGGAGGAGCTGCTCGGCTCCGGTATCAAGGTTCTGCCAGTGGTGGCCCTGCCGGCAGCAGCGTGAAGACGCGGCTTCGCTTCACTGCCACGCCCTCGAGCTCACAAAGGGTCGGGATCTTGTACGACGCCACCTCCACCAAGCCGCCCCGCGGGAGGTAGTCGCGGCCGGGGTCCCCCAGCAGTACCGGACCGTTGAAGGCCCGCAGCCACCCGAGGACCCGGGCGGCCATCTGCGGCTCATAGAGGACATCGCCCGCGAGCACCACGTCGATGTCCGGCACGGGGCCGTCGAGCAGGTCCCGGCCGGTCCACCCGAGCTCGACCCGGTTCGCCGCGGCGTTGGCGGCGACGGCTTCGCCCGACAGCGGGTCGATGTCGGCGGCGAGGACGCTCGCTGCCCCAGCCTTGCGTGCTGCGAGCCCGACCAGGCCCGAGCCGGTAGCCAGGTCGAGCACCCGTTTGCCGCGCAGCACGTCTGCGTCCAAGACGTACCGCGCCAGCGCCTGCCCGCCCGGCCACGCGAAAGCCCAGTAGGGCGGGGCCTCCCCACCGACGGCCTCCCAGAGCCCGTGCATGTCCTGCGCCTGGTGCAGCAG
>JANLPD010000425.1:0-3414 GCA_031367045.1 Frankiales bacterium
GACGGCGACGGCCGACGTCTGCAGCGTAAGAGCGGCGTAGGGGACACGCTGCCCGCTGACCACCGCGCACGACAGCAGCCAGGCAAGGCCGAGCAGACAGAGCACGACTACTGCACGCCCGCGACGCACCGCAGGCACGCCCACCGGGGTCGGCGCGGTCACCACGGCGCAGCGGTCGTCCCACACCATGGCGAGAGCACCGGCGAGCAGCAGGCCGGTGATGCGCAGCCGCACGATTGCCTGCTCGTCGATACCCCCCCAGGCGACGAAGGCCGGACAGAGCACCGCCAGCAGCACCGCCGACCGCACGGCGGGAAGTCGCAGCGCCACCCGAGTCGGTGGCAGCAGGACCACCCTCATGGCAGCGCCAGCGCACCCGCGACAACAGTCGCGACAAGCGCTGCCGTACCCGCGAGCAGGAGCAGACCGCGACGGCCCGGCTCGCGCAGCAGAGAGGCGACGATCGCCAGGCCGCACAGCCCAAGTAGGTAGGCGTTGTGCCAGGCGAAGCTGCCCGGCTCGACGATGACCCTGCTGTCCTCGCGGTATTGGATCCACTCGTACATCGGCGCCAGCATCGTGGTCCCCCACCCCGAGCTAGACAGGATGCCGACCCAGGCGATGGCCAGCACCACGCACACCGGCGCAGCCACCCACGCCGGGAGCAGCCGGGCGAACAAGAGGCCCAGCAGGCCACCGCCGAACAACATCAGCGGTCCCTGGGTGAGCTCCCACGCGTCGGGCAACAGGGCGGCGTACGGCGGTTCGTCGCGACCGAAGCGGAGCACGGCGAGCACGGCGTACTCCACCAGCGCCAGGATGGCCAGCAGCACGACCCAGCCAAGGACCCGGCTGCGCGGTCCCGCCGGAAGCGCAGCGATCAGCTCCTCGCCGCGGTCCCGACCAGAGGTCGCGGCGAGGATGGCCAGCACACCGAGCCCGGTGAAAGCGAGGTAGAAACCGGTCAGGGCGTTGACGCCGTCATAGGGGTTGCCGACAGGCAGGGCGGGGGCGAAGCCCCGCCAGAGCAGGTAGGCGAGCAGCACCGTCGTCAGCCGCACGGCCCACCGGCGCAGGTCGAGCCCGGCGAGCGCGAGGGGAACGGGCACGCCGGCCGCAAGGCTCGGTCGCGGAAATGGCAGCCTCGCCCAGGCCCGACGCAGCCGCAGATCGGGGCGGTTGCGCTCCAGGAAAGCGAGCAGGACGACGAGGCCGACCTCCATCAGGCACCCACCGCAAGAGGTTCGTCGGGCGCCAAGGCGCGGGCACCCACCAGGACCAGGTAAGCGTCCTCGACGGTTGGCTCGACGAGGTCAGCCCCGGCCGGGGGATAGCCAATCTGGCGGGTGCTGCCGTCTCCGGTGACCCAGGCCAGATCGGCGCCTGGCTCGCGCTGGTTGCTGCGCCACACCCGGCCCGACGCCGAGGCAGCAAGGGCGGCGGGCGAGCCGCTGAACAGCACCTTCCCTGCGTCCACCACGACCACCTCGCGGCACAGCGCGGCGACGTCCTCGGTCTGGTGCGTGGACAGCAGGACGCACCGACCGGGATCGGCGGACACCAGCTCGCGGAAGCGCAGCCGCTGCTGGGGATCGAGACCGACCGCCGGCTCGTCGAGCACGAGCAGCTCCGGGTCTCCGAGGAACGCCGTGGCGAGCCCGAGGCGCCGGCGCATCCCGCCGGACAGCGTGCGGGTCT
Organism: Frankiales bacterium; assembly: GCA_031367045.1. GTDB lineage: Bacteria > Actinomycetota > Actinomycetes > Mycobacteriales > SCTD01 > JANLPD01. The sequence goes on from JANLPD010000425.1 coordinate 1,699, forward strand.
TGTCGTAGGCCTTACCTGTCAGGTCGACGAGCTCGAGCACCCGGTCGACCTCGCGGCGTCGCAGCCCCCGATCGGTGTGCTCCTTCAGCACGGCGATGTAGTCGACGAATTCGCGGACCGAGAACCCCGGGTAGGCCCCGACCTCCTGCGGCAGATAGCCCAGCCGGCGCCGGATCTCGGTGCGCTCGGAGGCGATTGCCGGGTCGCGGCCGAGCACCCGCACCGTGCCCCCGTCCGGCGCGAGCACCGTTGCCAGGATGCGTAGCAGGGTGGTCTTACCGGCACCATTGGGACCGAGCAGGCCGGTAACCCCGGGAGCGAGGTCAAGGTTGAGCCCGTCGAGCGCCCGGGTCCGGCCGAAACTCTTTCGCAGGTCGTGGATGCGGGCGGTCATACCGGGCTCCCCGGGTCGAGGCGATGACGGTGCCGGACGAGGACGAGGATCGCGGCGGCGAGCACCGTGGCGCTGACCAGCTGGCCGGGGGCGTCGTAGACGGCGACCAACTCGAGGCCGTCCTGACGGACGGTCCAGACGGCGGCGAGCCAGGCGGCGCAGCAGGCGCCGGCGGCGACACCGGCGTCCATCCAGCTCGACAGGGCGAGCACCGCAACGGTCAGGGCAGCGGCGGGCAGCAGCCACGCCAGCGCCTCCCCGATCCCCACTGGCAGCAACGCACTGGCGGCGGCGGCCAGCAGCGTGGACGCCCCAGCCACGGCACCGCTGCGCAGCAACAACAGGCGCATGGTGGGGTAGGGCGTCGCTGCGGTCAGCCCCGTGGCCGGGTCGAGACGCGGGGTGTACGACGCGGCGGTGGCGATGACGGGCAGCAGCGGGGCGAGGATCAGCAGGGCGTCGACGCTGCCGGGTTCCTGCAGAGCAGCCAGCATCGCAAGGGTCAGCACCAGGACGACGGCCAGCCACCATGCGCGGCGCAGCGACGGCGCCGCGAGCAGCACCCTCGCGTCGGCCTCGCCGAGGCCGACTCTGCGCAGCAGCCGCTCGCTGCGCGGTCGCTCAGCAGCGTCGAGCCGGTCCTCCAGCGCCGCGCGAACTGCGGTCAGCCGACGCGGCTCGACCGCGGGTACCAGGGCAACCCGGCAGGCCGAGCAGGCCAGGACGTGGGCCTCCACCGACGCGGCCAGAGCAAGCCCGGCGGCGCCGGCGGCGTAGGTCTGCAGCATCCCCTCATCGGGGTGCCAGTTCAGACGCGGGGTCATGCCAGTTCCTCCCTGAGAGCTGCCTTCGCGCGCATCACGCGGGTCTTGACGGTGCCAGCCGGGATGCCCAGCAGTGCGCCGGCTTCACGGGTCGTCAGGCCGTCGAGGACGGTGGCCTGCATCACCGCGCGAAGCTCGGGCGAGAGCCGTGCCAGAGCTCCGGCTAGGTCGCCGTACTCGACGCCGAGCAGCACCTGCTCCTCGGCCGACGCAACGAGCCCGGCCGTCTCTGGGAGGAGGACAGCCGTCGCAGGAGGCCGGCGACGCAGCGCATCAACCAGCCGACGTACGCCGATACCCCACACCCAGGCCGCGACCTCACCGCGGCCATCCCAGCGCTTTGCCCCCTTCCAGACCGCAAGAAAGGTGTCCTGCACGACCTCGTCGACGAGCCCCGGGTCGTTGCAGCGACGGGACAGGCGCAGGACGAGCCAGGGTGCGTGCTCGTCGTAGAGCTCGCCCAGCGCGGCCCGGTCCCCCGCAGCGACGCGACGCAAC
>JANLPD010000431.1:0-2559 GCA_031367045.1 Frankiales bacterium
CGAGCGCGCGAGGTAGAGGGCGGCAGCGGTGACCGCCGTTCGGCCGCCGCGCCTTCAATCTTCGGGCAGCAAGTCTTCGGGTAGTGCCCTGCAGGTTGGACCGGCAGTGGGGGAGGGGTTCGATCCGCAGGAGTTGCTCACCCCTGACGAGGTGTGCGCGTTGCTGAAGATGAAGCGGACCTGGTTCTACGCCGAAGTGGCCCGAGGGGCGCTGCGGCCGCTCAAGCTCGGACGCAGCACCCGGGTGGGACGCCGCGACCTCGAGGCCATCCTGGCCGGAAGGCCAGGATCGTGGGAGGCAGACGGCGTTCGTAACCTGCTGACCGGCACCGTCGGGTGCGACGAGCAACAGCTGCACGAGCACCGCACCGAACCCGTCGTCGTGAACATCAATGTCGACAACATCATGTTCGCCCTCGAAGTCTGGCAGGCCAATGACGAGGCGGGCACCGCTCTGCAGCGCGGATACGACGACCTGGGCGTCGCCAGCTGGACAGGCAGTTCCGGCGACGCTCCCGAGGACCTGTCACCGGTCACCCCCGAGCAGGAACAGCAGCTCGACGAGATCGCTGCGCTCGAGCACCAACTCGAGCAGCAACGCCAACACGACTGGGCCGCCTACAGCACGGCGCTTAAGACCTACATCGAGGCTCAGGTCCCCCAGATCGAAGGGCTGCGCGTCCCGGTGCTCGTCACCATTGATAGTGACGCGGTCCCGGTCAACAGCGCCTCCGGCATGTGGGGGAGTGGCCTGGGTGAACCACTCGCCGACCGACTGCTGAACGCCGCCATCGACGCGACCCCGCCGCCCGGCAAAGGAAAGCGTGCTCTCGAACGCCTGACCGATCATGCTGGCTGAACGGTGCCGCGTTCCCCGCCTCAGCACTACTGGAGATCAGCGCGTCCACCCACCGGGCCCCGGCGGACCGAGCTCCCGCTGCACTCGTCCGCCACCTGCTTCGTTCACAGCTGCTGGGAACCGATCGGGGTCGGCCTTACGCAGAGCGTCTCCTTTCTCGATGCGGGTCATCCCGGCCGCCAGCTGCCCTGGCGCGAGTCCTATGGCGACGTTGTCGACGGCGCCGTGCCGCTCATCTACCTGTGGAGCGCCTCATGAGCGTCCTGCCTGACCCATATCTCACGGTCGCCGAGGTGGCCGTCTGGCTCGGCCTGACCGAGAAGGCCGTTCGTGGTCTCGTGCAGCGCGACGCCATCCCTCACCGCAAGGTCGGCAAGGGTCTGCGCTTCGATCGCGCCGAGGTCGAGGCCTGGTCCCAGCCGACCGGGGTTCGTCCCAGGCCTGTCCACGCCGTCAATGTCGTTCGCGGCCGACGCAAGGCGGGGGATGGCTCATTGACGGCTGAGCTCAAGGCCCTTGGCTATCGCTGACTCTCGCGCTCGGATGGCACCGATAGCTGCCGACAACTGGTCTGCGTCCGCTCGGCTGTCCTCCGGGAACCAGTGGCCGTACAGGGCTCGGGTGTAGTTCGCGTTTGAGTGGCCCATGTACCGGGCGATCTTGGCGTCCTCCATCCCTGAGTCGATCAAGATGCTCGCGTAGACGTGCCTCAATTGGTGTGCCGTGTACGTCAGGCCGGTCGCGGCCTGCGCCTCGCTGAGCTTGTTGCGCCACGTGCGGTAGTGCAGTGGTCCACGCCCCCGCTCGCCGGTCACGAGTACGGGTTCCGCGCCCGATGCCGACCCAGCTCGTGCCAGCAACCGCTGCAGCGGCTCAACCGCCTGGTCGACGATGAGGATGTCCCGGCGGGCATGTCGGGACTTCATGGTGGTGCCCGGAGGCACTCGCTTGCCTCGCACCACCGGGGACACCCGCTGGCACGACAGCAGTCGCTGCTCCAGATCGACGTCGGATGTCCACGCGCCCGACGCCTCCTCCCATCGCATGCCTGTGAACGCGAACAGCAGCACCACGTCACCCAGCTCGCCCATCGCCCCTGCCAGGGCGTCCACGGCGGTCAGTGACGGCTTGATCAAGCGCCGCGACGAGGCCGCCGCACCCCCCCAGCTGGTGGGTAGATCGGCGGCGGCGTTCACGCTTATCACGCCGCGACGCTTCGCCAGGGTCCACACCGTCTTGAGCGTGCTGGACACGCTCTCCTTGCTGGACTGAGCCAGCGGGTCGCCGTTGACCTTGCGCAGGTTGGCGACCATGTCCTCGAGCTCGGCCAGGGTGAGCGACTCCATTGTCCGATCCCCGATGAACGGCAGGATATAGCGCTCCAGGCGCTGGCTGGCGCTCTCCATGCTCGTCGCCGGCCGAGGTGATCCGTCCCTGGTAACGGCGTAGTACCTCAGGAACAGCGGCGCCCATTGGTTCACAGTGAGGGACTGGACGCTCGCGCCTGCATGGCGCTGACCGGGCTTGGCGAGACCGGCGGCGCTGGCCGGCGGATGACCAGGCTTGGCGGCGGCCACGTTGGCGCGTAAGACGTCCCGTAGACGGCGGGCCTCTGTGAGGCCGACCGCCAACCGTTCCACCTGCTTTCCCAGGGCGCCGTCGTAGACGATCACTCGCCACTGCAGATCACCGTTGACCTG
>JANLPD010000434.1:0-2302 GCA_031367045.1 Frankiales bacterium
CTCCCACCCCTCCTGACCTGCGGTTATGGGTCGGCGAGGGGTTCTTGCGCTACTGGCGATGGTGCAGTTGTGGGGGCAGTTGGCGCGAAGAGCACCGTTGCTACTCGCTGCGTCGCGTCGGCGATCACCTTGGGCATGACGTGCTGGTAGGTGTTCTGGGTCAGGGTGATCTGGCTGTGCCCGAGGATTTCCATGACGACCCGGGCGTCGACCCCTTGCTCGAGCAGGAGCGTCGCCGTCGTGTGACGGGCGTCGTGGAGGCGGCCGTCCCGGACTTGCGCTTCGCCCAGGATCCGCTTCCACTCCTCCCAGTCGCGGCTGGGGTCGATCATCTTGCCGGTCAGCTCAGCGAACACCAGGCCGTGGTCCTGCCAGAGCGAGCCCGCTGCGTGCCGCTCGGCCTCCTGGGTGCTCCGGTGGGCCGTCAGGGCGGCCACGAGCTGGGCGGGGATGCCGATCGTCCGCTTGCCCTTCTCGCTCTTCGGCGGTACGAAGACCAGCCCTCCGACCCGCTGCGGGCACTTGAGCGGCTTCTGACCGCACGGTTGATCGCCACATCCGTGCCGGTACGCCTGGCGCTGCAGACCTTGGCTCACCCGCCAGGTCCCGGCCTCAAGGTCGAGGTCGGCCCAGCGGGCTCCTAGGACCTCACCCTGACGTAGGCCCATCGCGAACGCCACGGACCAGCGGGCGGCGTTGCGGTGCGTGCTCGCGGCCGGTGGGTGTGGACATCGAGGTAAGATTATCGGTGTCGATGAGCCATGTCTCATCCCGAGACAGATCCTCAGAGATCATCACGTTGTTCGGGTTCAGATCGACGTAAGCCAACGCAAGGGCGTGAAGGATCGTGACTGTGTCTGCGATCCGTGCGGCGATGGCGAGTCGTCGTCTGAGCCCTCCCGTCGACAGGTACCACGACGCGGTCTCGTTCCTACCGAACTCTTGCGGAAGGTAGGGCTCTCGAAGGGGGGTCATCTCGCCCGCGTGCCGCCATGACCTACTGCTCGATACGGCGGGGTTGAACGAGGGTGTGTACGACTCCCGTTTTGCTGAGCAGTACGAGCGTGCCGAGCCTGACCTGTTGCGCGCCTGCGACACCTACGTCGAGGTGTGGGCTTCGCTTTGCGGTCGAGTGGATCACTGTTCGCCCTTGCTCCGCTCCGGTATAGTTCGCCTTTCTCCGGCAAGTAGCGCAGGGAGGTCCTCCTATGAGGGACTCGGACGCCGTTCGCCAAGGCAGTTCCCGATCGGCGCCGCGGCCGGCGCCGATCGACGTCCCGCAGGCCGTTCTCGATGACCTCGCCGAGCGCCTGGCTCGAACGCGCTGGCCGGAGCCGTCCGAGGGCACGGGGTGGGACGAGGGCGCCGACGTCGCCTACATCCGTGAGCTGTGCGAGTACTGGCGTGACGTCTATGACTGGCGCGCGCACGAGGCCACGCTCAATCGCTTTCCGTTGATGAGCTACGAGGTGGACGGCGTCGTCCTGCACTTCTGGTGGGTTCGCGGGCGGGGACGTCGGCCGATGCCGCTTCTTCTGCTTCACGGCTGGCCGGGCTCAATCTTCGAGTTCCACGGGCTGATAGAGCCGCTGACCGACCCCGGCGCCACCGGGGGCGACCCCGGCGACTCCTTCGACGTCGTGATCCCGTCGCTGCCCGGCTACGGGTTCGGTGGGCATCCCGGCGAGCCGGGATGGGGCGTCTCGCGCACGGCGAGAGCGTTTCACACGCTGATGACTCGGCTCGGCTATCAGCGATTCGGTTTGCAAGGGGGAGATTGGGGGTCGATCATCGGGCACAAGCTAGCGGCAGACCATCCCGAGTCGGTTCTCGGTCTGCACCTCAACCTCGGGCTCGGCCGGAACCACATCGACCTCGACGAGCTGGAGGTAAGAGCGACGACCGAGGAAGAGCGCAGGGTCATCGCCTGGAGGCGGGCCTTCGACGCGGAGGAGTTCGGCTACGCGGTCATCCAGCGCACCAAGCCCATGACGCTCGGTATCGCGCAGGCCGATTCCCCGGCCGGAACCGCGGCGTGGATCGTCGAGAAATTTCGGAGATGGAGTGACTGCGACGGGGACGTCGAGTCCGCGTTCACCCGCGACACGCTGCTGACGAACATCATGTTCTACTGGGCGCCGAACTCGATCGCTTCCGCGGCCCGTCTGTACTACGAGACGTTTCGAGACCGCGAGATGGGACACGTCCGGTTCGTCGAGGCGCCAACAGCGCTCGCGGTGTTCCCAAAGGAGAGCCCCGTCGCCCGGATGTGGATGGAGGAGCGCTTCAACCTGCAGCGCTG
>JANLPD010000436.1:0-1794 GCA_031367045.1 Frankiales bacterium
GCCACCCCGAAGACCAATGCCGCGCCGTAGATGAGAAGCACATAGATCCAATCCTCAGGGGTGGCCAGCCTGCCGCCGACCCCGAGCTCGACGATCATCAACAACCCCATCGCGGTGCCCGCCCGGAGGCCGCGCCCTTCGAGGTGGCGACCGACGGAGTAGACGAGCAGCAGCAGTGTCACTGCGCCCGCCAGGCTGTTGCCCGCGCCGTAGGCAAGAACGTACGGCAGCGAGACCACCACGCTGATGGTGATCGCCGGCAGGGGCGCCACGCGCCGGAAGGCGACAGGCAGGATCGAAGCCACCTGGAACGCCGCGGCAACCGCGACCGGACCCGGGAAGGCTCCGGATGCTATCTCGAGGAACGCGACGACCGCGAGCGCGAGCGTGACCAGCCAGTCGAGGATCGAGGGTGCGCGTCGTACGCCCACCATCCGGTTACGCGTCACCCAGCCAAGTCGCTTCACCCGGCCACGATACAGGCCGCTGATCCGCCCGCCGTCATCCCTTCGTCGCGCCGCATCGCGACCTGCGATGGATGCTCCAGGGCCCTCCGGATGACGACGGCCCACGGGCACGCACTCGATGCTGCGGACAGCGGTTGCGCCGACCAATGGTGCGCCGACCCACCGACCGAGGAGGTCCGCACCATGCGCAGCCGTCTCTCCATCCTTGCAGCCTTGACAACGCTGGCTCTCGCGCTCAGTGCGTCTCCGGCCCTCGCCGGAACTCCTGCCGAGCACCTCCTGTCGATCCCTGCCAACGCCTTGCCCGCGTTCGCCTGCGGCGCCGCGACCCTGCACACCACGTCTGGGACCGTTGACTACGTCACTCGGTCTTCGGAAACCACCTCGGGCAACTGGTCCATGACCGGGACCATCACCTTGAACCAAGTCGCTGCTGCCGACCAGGATGGCAACGTGTACCGCGTGGTTGGGTCAGCGCACTTCGGGTTCACGTACAACGCCCAGACCGGCGTGGTGAACGGCAACGACGGCCATGTCTTCAGCGAGGGCGTAACCACCTTCAAGTTCCAGTTCGTCAGCGAGAATGGGGGACTCGCCGGCAGCCTCAATCTCGTGCAGCATGGCAGTCCGAACGGGAACTACCTCGAGTTCTCGCCCGGAACTTGCACCTTCGCGTGACCGGCTCCTCGCGCCCAGAGACTCGCGAGCGGGCGTACTGAGCGGCCCTCGCCAGTCTCACAACCGGTCCCCGTCCTGGTCTCGTCGTCGCGACCGCCGTCCGGCGGTCCGCCTCGACCCGCCGACGGGGGCCGCTCTGTGCTCTCTAGGTCTGCATATGCGTGCGCTCGGCGGAATCCCCCGGTCCTATGCCTCGCGTGTCCAGAATCCGTCACGAGCCAACGGATGCGGCGTCAAGCCTGCGAGCTGACGTCGGTTTCAGGGGGAGGCGCAGGGCCCGACAATGCCTCGGTAACCCGGTAGAGGTCGCCGGGCTACCATGGACATCCCTTGACGACCCTCGCTCCGAACGACTTCGCGCACCTCCACGTGCACTCCGAGTTCAGCCTGCTCGACGGCCTCAGCCGGATCACGGAGCTGGTCGATGCGGCGGCGCAGCAGGGCATGGATTCGATGGCCATCACGGACCACGGCGCGCTGTATGGCGCGGTCGCGTTTTACCAGGCGGCCCGGGCCAAGGGCATCAAGCCGATCATCGGCGTGGAGACCTACGTCGCCCGCCGGTCGATGACCGACAAGGAGGGCAAGGCCGACGCCCAGCCCTTCCATCTGATCCTGCTCGCCCAAGATCTCATCGGCTACCGCAACC
>JANLPD010000442.1:0-2963 GCA_031367045.1 Frankiales bacterium
GCCGACGAGCGCGTTGGTGCTGGGCTCGTCCTTGACGACGTTGCCGCCCACCACGGTCTTGTGGTCGGTGGGCTGGACGCCCTCGGACTCGTGGATGACCCCGTTGCCGTCGCGGTCGCTACCCCTGCCGTAGGACAGGAACGTCGTCGTCGGGACAGGGATGGTCGCGTTGGGCGAGCCGACCGAGATGGTGCTGGCCGGGCCAAAGCCGTGTCCGAGCGGGTCGACGGACAGCGTCGCGATGCCGGCCGCGGCGTTGGCGTCGGCCGTCAGGAACACGTCGAAGTAGCTGCGGGTGAACCCTGGGCCGTAGACGGCCACCGGCCAGCCGCCGGCGGGTGGCACGCCGGCCGGCACGACGAGCGCGAAGCCGACGGTGGCCTTCCCCTGGGCCGCCGGCGTCTGCCGGCTCGGCACCGGCGGGATCACGGCGTCAGCCGTCACGAACTGCGGGCTCTGGAAGCTGCCGAACGCGTAGCACGCCACGCCAGCGAGCGCACTGCTCTGCACCATCGACGACACGAGCGGCTTGCTCGGGTCGGCCTGCACCTGGTCACCCCGCACGATGGTCTCGCCCTGCACGACGGGGAAGACCGTCGACGTCGAGCCCTGCCGGAAACTCACGGCACGCGACGAGATCCCCGCCTGGGAATAGGCCGACCCGTCGTCCAGGGCCCGCCTGAGCTGGTCCAGCGTCGTGGAGGAGGTGCGCGTGGTGAAGGTCGTGGCGGCGCCGGCCCCGAGGTGACGGCCGCTGCTGTCGAGCACACCGGTCGTGACGACGAGCCGGTAGGCCGTCGCCTCGCGCAGCTGGTCCCGCGTCGTCCCGGCAAGCGTCTTGCTGGCGGGGTCCCAGACCAGCTGCTGCAGCCCGACCCGTCCGTCGGGCCCCTGCACGTAGACGGTTGCGGGCGTCACCGTCCGGATATCCGGCGTCCCGGTCAGGGGAACGGTGACGCGGGGCTGGGTGTCGAAGCCGTCGAGGGTGTTGAGCAGCCGGACACCGTCGCAGACCGAGGAGGTCGCGGCCGTACAGGCGGGCAGCGGCAGGTTCACCCGCCGGCCAGTCAGCTGGCGGCTGTCCGCGGCGGTGAAGCGGTCACTGGGGAACAGCGCCGTCTCCGGGGTCGTACCGGCGCGGACCGTCAAGCCGGCGGCCGCGTGGGCCGGCAGCGTCAGCAGCGGGGCAGCAAGCAGCGCGGCAACAAGGGGGTAGTGCAGGCGCACAAGGATCTCCTGGGTCTGGGGTGTGGACGTCTTCGCCGCCCTCGGCCGGTTTCCTGCCGACTGCAGGCGACGCATTCGCGCTGCCGGGGGAGACTGGGCGCCATGGAGCCAGCGCTGGGTCAGGTCGTCACCGTCTTTCGCAACCGGCTGACGCCTGGCGCCGACCCCGCCTACGGGGACGAGCTGGCCATCGTTGCCGAGCTGGCCCGGTCGATGCCCGGGTTCGTGGAGACCAAGACGTTCACCGCCGACGACGGCGAGCGGGCGACCGTCGTGACCTTCGCCGACGCGGCGTCGCACCAGGGCTGGCGCGACCACCCGCGCCACCTCGAGGCGCAGCAGAACGGCCGAGCGCTGTACTACGAGACCTACTCGATCCAGGTCGGCACGACCTCCTACGCCAGCCACTTTGCGCGCCCCGAGAGCGGCTGAGTGCCTGAGGGCGACACTGTCTGGCTCGCCGCGAAGCGCCTGCACGAAGCGCTCGCCGGCCAGGTCCTGACCACGTGCGACTTCCGCGTCCCGCAGATCGCGACAAGCGACCTTACCGGCCGCCAGGTGCTCGAGGTGGTGCCGCGCGGCAAGCACCTGCTAACCCGTCTCGAGGGCGACCTGACCCTGCACACCCACTTCCGGATGGACGGCAGCTGGCACCTCTACGAGCCCGGTGACCGCTGGACCGGCGGTCCGCAGTGGCAGGTGCGGGTCGTGCTGGCCAACGCCAGCTGGGTCGCCGTCGGCTACCGCCTGCCGGTCGTCGAGCTGCTGCCGACCGGCGAGGAGGACCGCGTCGTCGGCCATCTCGGGCCGGACCTGCTCGGCCCGGACTGGGACCTGCAGGAGGCCCTGCGCCGGCTGACCGCCGAGCCCGCTGTCGAGGTCGGTCTGGCCCTGCTCGACCAGCGCAAAGTGGCCGGCCTCGGCAACCTCTACCGGAGCGAGGCGCTCTTCCTGTCGGGGCTCACGCCGTGGGTGGCGGTTGCCGACGTACCCGACCTGCCCAAGCTCATCGAGCGGGCCCGCCGCCTCATCACCGCCAACAGGGAGCGCTGGGAGCAGACGACGACCGGCTCGCTCCGCCCGGGCCAGGACCACTGGGTCTTCGAGCGGTCCGGGCGGCCGTGCCGCCGGTGCGGCACGCGCATCGTGGTCGCCGAGCAAGGCGCGGCGCCGTACTCCCGCTTGTCCTACTGGTGTCCGCGCTGCCAACCCGGACCCGCCCCCGCACCCCAGCGCCCGCGCCGGTCCTAAGGTCGCCCCGTGGAAGACCTGGGGCAGTGGGCGGAGCGCGTGGCGGCAGCACTGCAAGATGGGGCGTACGACGAGGTGGCGGCGGACCTGTCCGCCCTGCTGCCCTCCCCCGAGGCCACCACCCTGCTCGCGGTCGTGCGAGCCGGGCAGTCCCGGGCGGCGGTGCCTCGGCTGGGCGGCGGCTCACCGGCGGCGCGGCTGCTGCGCGCCGTGGGGGCGTTCCCGGGGCGCAATGCCGCCGAGCTGCGCGACGTGACCCGGCTCGACCCGGAGGGCTTCGGAGCGGCGTCGCGTGAGCTGATGGCGGCCGGCCTTGTGACGTCGACGCGGTTCGACAAGCCGGACTGCTGGACCCGAACCGCCCGCGGGACCCAGGCCGCGCGGCTGCTCGGCCCGGACTGCGGCTCGGTGGGGGGATCGGCTGGCAGCTAGGTTCCGGGCGCAAAGAGCGGCAGCAGCGGCAGGTACGGCGACGGGTCGCCGTC
>JANLPD010000457.1:0-1621 GCA_031367045.1 Frankiales bacterium
CTGCGCCTCGCTCTCCTGCGGACTGCCGGTCACGCTGGGGATGGCGATGAGCTCCTGCAGGGCAGCCACCAGCCGGCCCTCGTCGACGGCGTTCAGCGCATCGGCCACGCGCGGCGGCAGCTCGGCAGCGGAGCGCTGGCGGGGCAGCTCAAGGGGCAGCTCAAGGGGCCGTGCGAGAGCCAGCTCAAGGGGCGGCCGGTCCGGCCGCGCATCAGGGACAGACGTCACGCCGCCGCCTCGGCTGGCCGGCTCTCCCCGTGAGCCTGCTGTGATCCCAGCCATCCCAGCCATCCCAGCTCACCAGCTCGACGACGAGCTCCGGTCCGGTGGCGGCGCGCACGTCGTCGACCGTGACCCCCGGCGCAGTCTCCCGCAGGACAAGACCGCCGGGCGTGACGTCAAGGACGGCGAGGTCGGTGACGATGCGGTGGACGCAGGCCCGTCCGGTCAGCGGCAGGGTGCAGACGTCGACGAGCTTGTGGCTGCCGTCCTTGGCGGTGTGCTCCATCATCACGATCACGTGCTTGGCGCCGTGGACGAGGTCCATCGCGCCGCCCATGCCCTTGACGACCTTGCCCGGGATCATCCAGTTGGCCAGGTCTCCGGTGGCGCTGACCTGCATCGCGCCGAGGACGGCGATGTCGACGTGGCCGCCCCGGATCATCGCGAACGACTCGGCGGAGTCGAAGAACGACGAGCCCGGCAGGACGGTGATCGTCTCCTTGCCCGCGTTGATCAGGTCGGGGTCGACGGCGTCATCGCTCGGGTAGGGGCCCACGCCGAGGACGCCGTTCTCGCTGTGCAGCACGACGTGGACGCCGTCCGGCAGGAAGTTCGGCACGAGGGTGGGCAGGCCGATGCCGAGGTTGACGTAGGAGCCGTCGGTCAGCTCGAGGGCGACGCGTGCGGCGAGCTCGTCACGGGTGAGGGTCATCGGGCTACCGTCCTTTTCTCGATGCGCTTGAGCACGCCTGGGGTGTGGACGACCCGCTGCACGAAGATGCCGGGTGTGTGGACGGCGGCCGGGTCGATCTCGCCCGGCTCCACGAGCTCCTCGACCTCCGCGATCGTGATCCGGCCGGCGCTGGCGCAGAGCGGGTTGAAGTTGGCGGCGCTCTTGTCGTAGACGAGGTTGCCGTGGCGGTCACCGCGGACCGCGTGCACCAAGGCGAAGTCGGTGACGATCGCGGGCTCGAGCACGTACTGCTGCCCGCCGAACTCCCGGACCTCTTTCGGGGGAGAGGCCAGGGCGACGCCGCCGGCGCCGTCGTACTTCCACGGCAGTCCGCCGTCGGCGACCTGGGTGCCGACGCCGGCCGGCGTGTAGAAGGCGGGAATCCCCGCGCCGCCAGCCCGCAGCCGCTCGGCGAGCGAGCCCTGGGGGACCAGCTCGACCTCGAGCTCGCCGGTCAGGAACTGCCGTTCGAACTCCTTGTTCTCCCCGACGTAGGAGCCGGTGGTGCGGCGGATGCGCTTTGCGCGCAGCAGCGTTCCCAGACCCCACTCGTCGACACCGCAGTTGTTGCTCACGGTATCCAGGTCGGTCACCCCCGCGTCCAGGAGCGCGTCGATCAGGGTCTGGGGGATGCCGCAGAGCCCGAAGCCGCCGACTGCCAGCGAG
>JANLPD010000486.1:0-4184 GCA_031367045.1 Frankiales bacterium
CGCGACCCACGGCGACGAGCAGGTGCGACCCCTGAAGCTCGCGCGCGTGGTCCGGGAGGAGCCGCGGCTCGTCCCGGCCCTGCTCCCGGTCGGTGCCGGGCTGCTCGTCGCTGTCCTTGTCGAGGAGCCTGTCCAGGTTTAGTCCATTTCTTGACCGGTTCCAGACAAGGGGGCTAAGGTCGTCCGTGATGGACGTCGCCCAGCACTTGCGGACAGCTGGCCTGAGGGTCACCGCGTCCCGCCTGGCCGTCCACGACGCTGTCGCCACAGCCCCACACAGCGACGCCGAGACGGTGCTGCGGGCAGTGCGCAGCAGGCTTGGCGCGGCGAGCACCCAGGGTGTCTACGACGCGCTACGGGTGCTCACCGAGCAGGGCCTGCTCCGTCGCATCGAGCCGGCCGGCTCGGCTGCCCGCTACGAGACGCGCACCGGTGACAACCACCACCATGTGGTCTGCCGGTCCTGTGGTGTCACCGGCGACGTGGACTGCGCCATCAATGCCGCCCCCTGCCTGGAAGCCTCCGACACCCACGGCTTCTCCATCGACGAGGCAGAAGTCACCTACTGGGGCCTGTGTCCAGGCTGCCAGCGGCTGCCCGGCGTCTAAACCTTCTCCCAGCCCCACACACAACAGCCACGACCCTGACCCACCAACGCACCTGGAGGCCCGCATGACCGATGTGTTTCCCGACGTCCGACGCCCTGGCACGGACGGCACGCCCGGCCCGCTGACGACCCGACAGGGTCACCCGGTGGCCAACAACCAGAACCAGAAGACCATCGGCTCGCGCGGCCCGGCGACCCTCGAGAACTACCACTTCCTCGAGAAGATCAGCCACTTCGACCGTGAGCGGATCCCGGAGCGCGTCGTCCACGCCCGTGGCTTCACGGCCCACGGCGAGTTCGTCGCCAGTGGCAAGATCGGCGACGAGCCGGCTTCGACGTACACCCGGGCGAAGCTGTTCCAGACCGCTGGCGAGAGCACGCCCGTGACCGTCCGCTTCTCGACCGTCATCCACGGCCGCGACTCCTCCGAGGCGCTTCGTGACCCGCGCGGCTTCGCAGTGAAGTTCCGCACCGCCGACGGCAACTGGGATCTCGTCGGCAACAACTTCAAGGTGTTCTTCATCCGTGACGCCATGAAGTTCCCGGACGTCGTCCACGCCTTCAAGCCCGACCCGGTCACGCACCGGCAGGAGGGCAAGCGCATCTTCGACTTCATCTCGATGACGCCTGAGGCGCTGCACATGATCTCCTTCCTGTTCTCCGAGAAGGGCATCCCGCAGGACTACATGCACATGGACGGCGCGGGCGTGAACACCTACAAGATGGTGAACGCCGGGGGCAAGGCCGTGCTGGTCAAGTACATCTGGATCAGCAAGCAGGGCGATGTCGGCCTCAAGCAGTCCGAGGCCGACGCCATCCAGGCCACCGAGCTCGGCCACGCCTCCAAGAACACCTACGACGCGATCGAGCGCGGCGACTTCCCGCAGTGGGATCTCAAGGTCCAGATCATGAGCGACGACGAGCACCCCGAGCTCGACTTCGACCCGCTCGACGACACCAAGACCTGGCCGGTTGAGACGTTCCCGCTGCACGACGTCGGCACGATGACGCTGAACCGCAACGTCACCGACTTCTTCGCCGAGAACGAGCAGGTCGCCTTCGGCACCGGCGTCCTGGTCGACGGGCTGGAGTTCTCCGACGACAAGATGCTGATCGGTCGCACGTTCAGCTACAGCGACACCCAGCGCTACCGCGTCGGCCCCAACTACCTGCAGTTGCCGGTCAACCAGCCGCTGGCGTCGATCAAGGTCAGCACCAACCAGCGCGGCGGCTCGATGGCCTACTACGTCGACGGTTTCACCGACCCGCACGTGAACTACGAGCCCAACAGCAACGGCACGGCGCTCCCTGAGGCCGCCCCGGGCGGGACGGCGTACGAGCCGGAGTACACCGCGCGCAAGATGCAGGCGACGATCGAGCGCGAGAACAACTACGCGCAGCCCGGGATCCGCTACCGCGACGAGCTCGACGAGGAGAGCCGCGCCGAGCTTGTCAGCAACCTGCTCGGCGCCCTCGGCGAGGCGACCGACGTGGTGAAGAAGCGCATGGTCGGCCACTTCCTGCGCTGCGACGAGGACTGGGGCACCCGGGTCGGCAAGGGCCTGGGCATTGACCTCGACGACGCCCGCAAAGCCGTCGAGGAGGTCGACAACTACTGGGCCGACCACGGTCGCCCCAACGCCGGAAAGCACTAGCACCAGGCAGTACACCGAAGGCCCGCTCCCCGCACGGGGGGCGGGCCTTCGGCCTGTGCGGGCCCTGCTGCGGCTGCAAGGCGGGCGGGGCTGCCGTGGGCCAGCCCTGACAGCCGTTTCGACGCAGGGGTGAGCCAGCAACTAGATTGCGAGCATGCCGAGCGACTTCGTTTTGAAGACAATGAACGCAGTCCACCGCGGCGTGCTGAAGATGAGCAGCGGGCGCAAGGGCTGGGAACTCTCGAACATGCCCGTGCTGGAGCTCACGACGACAGGACGCAAGACCGGCCGTTCCCACGCGGTGATGCTCACGTCGCCGGTGCAGGACGGGTCGACGCTCGTGGTCGTGGCCTCGCGCGGCGGCGACGACAGGGCACCTTCCTGGTTTCTCAATCTGAAAGACGATCCCGACGTCGAGGTCTCGATGCGCGCAGGCCCCAAGCGGCGCATGCGGGCCCGCGTGGCGACCGCCGAGGAGCGAGTCCTGTTGTGGCCCCGGGTCGTCGCCGTTCACAACAACTACGCCGGCTACCAGACCAAGACCACGCGCGAGATCCCGCTCGTCCTGCTCGAACCGGAGCTGTGACCTCCGCGTCGCCCGTCAGCCTCAGGACAGGGGACCGTCCGGGCCGGTGACCCGACCGACGAGATCCCACTCCTGCACGACATCCGGGTCGTGGCCGACCAACTGCGAGACCGGCGACGGGTTGCTGCGGAAGGACTCCAGGAAGCTCGCGCGGGACTCGGCGGTGGAGAACACGTAGATACCGGCGAAGTAGCCCCCGTCCACCATCTGCCAGCGCTTCTCGACCAAGCCGGGCAGCTCACGAAAGCGCGGCTCCGACGTCTTCGGGACGTAGGCACGCAACGCCTCATTCACGCCGTCGAGGGCGCCGAGCAGGGACCAGCGGATGGTCAGGCCGAACATCAGTCGCTCCTCCTCCTGCGGGCCGGGTGGGCCGGACGGCCGGGCGCCACTGCTGCTGCTAGTGCTGGTTCGGACAGCGTCTCCAGCCACCGCAGGAGCAGCCGCACGCCATAGCCGGTGCCGCCCTTGGTGAGCTCGTCGTCGTCGCCGTCGCAGCGGCCGGGTCCGGCGATGTCGAGGTGGGCCCAGGGCCGCCCCCCGGCAAACTCGCGCAGGAACAGTGCCGCGGTGATGGAGCCGCCCTGCAGCTTCTTGCGAGGATCACCGATGTTGCGCAGGTCGGCAGTCGGCGAGTCGAGCGCCTGCCGGTAGTCCTCGACCAGCGGCATCCGCCAGGCGCGGTCACCGGAGGCCTCGCTCGCTGCCAGCAGCTGCCCGGCGAGCACGTCGTCGGAGGCGAACAAGCCGGCGTGCCGCTTGCCGAGGGCGACCGGCATGGCGCCGGTGAGGGTCGCGATGTCGACGATGATGTCGGCCTTCAGCTCCAGGTCGGCGTAGGCGATGCCGTCTGCCAGCACCAACCTCCCCTCAGCGTCGGTGTTGAGCACCTCGACGGTGGTGCCGCCGTACTGCGTGATGACATCACCGGGGCGCTGCGCGCTGCCGGACGGCATGTTCTCCGCCATGCAGAGCAGGGCCGTGACCTTGACCGGCAGGCGGAGGTCGGCGGCGGCGCGGATCGTCGCGAGCACCGCAGCGGCCCCGCCCATGTCGGTCTTCATGGCGAGCATGCCGTCGTTGGGCTTGAGCGACAGGCCACCCGTGTCGAAGGTGATCCCCTTACCCACCAGCACGACATGGGGCGTGCCGGCGGCCTCGCCGGCGCCGTCCCAGGTCGCCTCCACGAAGCGGGGCGGCCGGCTCGAGCCCTGGCCGACGGCGACGATGCCACCGAAACCGGCCGCGGCGAGCTCGACCTCGTCGCGCACCCGCACCGTCAGGCCATCGAGCACCTCGACGGCGCGTTCGGCGAACCAGGCGGGCGTCTTGACCA
>JANLPD010000551.1:0-6310 GCA_031367045.1 Frankiales bacterium
AGACCACCCGCGTCGGAGGGGGTCACCCCGGCTACCTCGTCCGCGAGGACGCCGTCCCCACGGCCGATGGCGGCGTCGAGGCCCCGCGCGCCACCCACCAGCAGGACCTGTGGCACTACACCGTCGCGCGCATGGTGGACGCCTGCGCCATGCACGGGATCTACCCTTACTACGGGCCTTTTGGCGACATCAAGGACGTCGTCGCCTGCGAGGACCAGTTCCGCAACGCCTACCTGCTGGGCTGCGTGGGCGCCTGGACGCTGCACCCGCTGCAGATCGACATTGCCAAGAAGGTCTTCTCGCCCGAGGCGGCCGAGGTCGCCTGGGCCAAGCGGGTCGTGCAGGAGATGGGCGAGGACGGCCGCGGCGCCGTGATGATCGACGGCAAGATGCAGGACGACGCCACCTTCAAGCAGTGCCAGGTGGTGCTGGAGCTCGCGGCGCAGCTCGCCGCGCGCGACCCCGAGCTGGCCCAGGCCTACCACCTGTGAGGCCTGCCGGGACTGCCGATCTGCGCCCCCGACGGTCCGTCCTGTACATGCCGTCCTCCAACGCCCGCGCGCTGGAGAAAGCCAAGACGATCGCCGCGGACGCGATCATCTTCGACCTTGAGGACGCCGTCGCCCCAGACGCCAAAGTGCTCGCCCGCGAGCAGGCCTGCGCCGCCGTCCAGAGCGGGGAGTACGCCGGCCGCGAGCTCACCATCCGCTGCAACGGCCTGGACACCCCCTGGGGCGCCGACGATCTGCGGGCCGCGGCGGCAGCCGGGCCCGCGGCAGTAGTCGTACCGAAGGTGAGCGGTGTGGCGCACCTCGCCGAGGTGGCCGCTCTGGTCGGCGACCTCCCGATCTGGGCGATGGTCGAGACCCCGGTCGCCGTGTTCGACGTGCGGGCGATCGCTGGGTTTGCACAGGTAACCGCCCTGGTGCTCGGCACCAACGACCTGGCCAAGGAGCTGCGAGCGGCGCTGGTCCCCGGCCGGGCTCCCTTGCTGCCCCACCTCGCGACCACCTTGCTCGGCGCCCGCGAGGCCGGCAAGGTCGTGCTCGACGGCGTCTACAACGACGTGAAGGACCTCGTGGGATTCGAGGCAGAATGCCTGCAGGGGCTGCAGATGGGCTTCGACGGCAAGACGCTCGTACACCCGACACAGGTCGAGGTCGCCAACCGCGTCTGGGCACCGGGCGACGCCGAGATCGAGCGCGCGCGCGCAGTCATCGACGCGTTTGCCAGGGCCGAGCGCGAAGGTAAGGGCGTCGTCGTGGTCGACGGCCGCATGGTCGAGAACCTGCACCGCGACAACGCCGTGCACACCCTCGCGGTCGCGGAGGCCATCGCCGCCACCCACCAGGGCCAGACGTAGCCTGGACGGGGCAACCACCTCCTGCCTGAGGACACGATGACCACCCCCACGTTTGAGCAGCTCACCGCAGCCTTGAGCACCGTCGAGGACCCGGAGATCCGGCGCCCGATCACCGAGCTCGGCATGGTCAAGTCCGCTGAGGTCGATGCCGATGGCACGGCCCGCGTCGCGATCTTCCTGACGGTCAGCGGCTGCCCGATGAAGGAGACGCTGACCGAGCGCGTCACGACGGCGGTGGGCGCCCTGCCCGGTGTCCAACGGGTGCTGGTCGAGCTCGACGTCATGAGCAGCGATCAGCGCAAGGCCCTGCAGACGCTGCTGCGGGGCGACAACCCGACCCGCGAGATCCCCTTCGCGATGCCCGGATCGCTGACCAAGGTCTTTGCCATCGCATCCGGCAAGGGTGGGGTCGGCAAGTCCAGCGTGACGGTCAACCTGGCCGCCGCGATGGCCGTCAAGGGCTTGTCTGTCGGCGTGCTCGACGCCGATATCTACGGCTTCAGCATCCCCCGCATGCTCGGGGTGACGCAGCGCCCGACACAGGTCGAGTCGATGATCATGCCGCCGTCGGCGCACGGCGTGAAGGTCATCTCGATCGGGATGTTCACCAAGGACAACACTCCCGTCGTCTGGCGCGGGCCGATGCTCCACCGCGCCCTGCAGCAGTTCCTCGGCGACGTGTTCTGGGGCGACCTCGACGTCTTGTTGATGGACCTGCCGCCCGGCACCGGCGACGTCGCCATCTCGGTCGCGCAGCTCGTCCCGAGCGCCGAGGTCCTCGTCGTCACTACCCCGCAACTGGCCGCTCAGGAGGTCGCCGAGCGGGCCGGGTCGATCGCCCTGCAGACCCACCAGCGGATCGCCGGCGTCGTCGAGAACATGAGCTGGCTACCCTGCCCGCACTGCGGTGACCGCGTCGACGTGTTCGGCTCCGGCGGCGGCCAGGCTGTCGCGTCCTCGCTGTCCCAGCGGCTCGGCGCCTCCGTGCCGCTGCTCGGCCAGGTGCCACTCGACATGCGCCTGCGCGAGGGCGGCGACTCCGGGCGCCCGCTCGTGCTCGACGAGCCCGACGCCGAGGCGAGCAAGGTGCTGATCGGCATTGCCGAGTCCCTCACCGGCAAGCCGCGCGGGCTGGCCGGGATGTCGCTCGGGCTGTCCCCCGCGGGTCGCTAACCCTTCCCGTCAGGTGGCCTCGGGGTCCCACGGCGCGGGCTCGTCCAGCCGTAGGGCCACCGACCCGGCAGGGACGGCTGCCACTACCGGGTCGTCGTCGTCGTCCATCAGCGCCTTGCGCACGATCTCGCGTGGGTGCAGCGACCGCAGGTCCAGGTCGCCGACCTCCGGCCCGAGCTCGGCCTTGAGGTCATCGGTCATCCCCTTGACCAGGCCCCGGAGCTTGCGCAGCCCCTTGCCCGCCTCGGCAGCGAGCCCGGGCAGCCGCTCCGGCCCGAAGATGAACAGCGCGAGCAGCAGGAGCACCATGATCTCGCCCCATCCCAGGTGGTCGAGCACAGCACCTCCCTTTCACGCCGAAGACCACAGAGTACGGCGCCAACCGCCGGTCAGCTGGGCGCCTTGTCCTGCAGGACGAGCCCGGCGGTGGAGGTCCTGCCCGCGCGGACGTAGGTGACGGTCACCGTGTCGCCGACCTTGTGCTCCCGGATCGCCAGGATCAGCTCGTCCACGCTGTGCACCGTCGTTCCGCCGAGCATCGTGATCAGGTCGCCGGGCGCAAGCCCACCCTTCTCGGCGGAGCCGCCGGCGACCAGCCGGCTGATCCGTGCGCCGCGCTGTCCGTTGCCGGAGGTATCGCCGACGGTCGCGGCCTCGATACCGATAGCCGGGTGGGTCGCCTTGCCGGTGCGGATGAGCTCCTCGGCGACCGAGCGCGCCTCGTCCACGGGGATCGCGAAGCCCACGCCGATGCTGCCGCTCTGGGTCTCGCCACCGAACGGGCTGGTGCCGCTGCCGCTCCCGCCCAGGGTCGCTATGGCGGAGTTGATGCCGATGACCCGGCCGCCACTGTCGACGAGCGCACCACCGGAGTTGCCAGGGTTGATGGCGGCGTCGGTCTGTACGGCATTGAGCAGGGGGGTCCGCTTGCCGTTGTCGCCCGGCACGTTCACCGTCCGGTTGAGCGCGCTGATGATCCCGCTGGTGACGGTCCCGGCGAGCCCGAGCGGGGAGCCGATCGCGATGACCGGGTCGCCGACCACCAGACTGCGCGACTGGCCCAAGGCCGCTGGCACCAGGGTGCGGCCGTCGACCTTGATGACGGCCAGATCGGTCTCGGGGTCGCGCCCCACGATGCGCGCCGGGAGGTCTGTCTGGGCCGCGTCGTTGAACGAGACGCTGATCGTGCCGCCGCTCGCCGCGGACTCCACGACGTGGTTGTTGGTAACGATGTAGCCGTCGGAGCGGATCACGACACCGGAGCCCGTGCCACTGCTGGACGCGCTCTTCACCGAGATGCTGACGACGCTCTTCAGGACCTTTGCCGCGATGCCCGCCACCGAGGTGGGGGCCCGGTCCAGGACTTGCGAGTTGGCACCCCCGCTGCCCAGGCTGGCGGACGAGTCGAGCAGGGAGCCGCCGTTGTTGGCCTGCGAGCCAATCAGCCCACCAACACCACCGGCCACGAGGGCGGTGGCGAGGAGGGCGCCGGCAAAGGCCAACCCGCCCCGCTTGCGCTCGACGGGGCCGGCCTGCACAGGAGACCCGCCGATCGTGTCGGTCGGGTAGCCCCAGGCCGGTGCCCCGGTGGAGGGCTGCTGACCCCAGACGGGGGGCGCCTGGCCGCCCGCCGGAGGCGGACCGAAGGCGTCCGTCGGACGCTCGCCGCCATCGTCGTGAGCGGCCGGCTCGTGGGCGGTCGGCTCGTGGGCGGAGTCCGCGGGTGTGGGCGCACCCCACTCATTCTCGGCGGGACGCGACCACCAGGGACCGGCGGGCGGGTTGTCGTTGGGCTGAGAGGGGGTATCCGGCACGGTGTCCTCCTGCGGGCAGATCTGCTGGCGTGAACCAGCCGCGGGTACGGCTGCTGACAGCACTGTTACCCGGCGGGTGTGAGATCCACGTGAGCCATCGAAACCTCTGCCCTCAGGCAAACGGATTGAGCCAGGAGCCGACGCGGGACAGCCCGCGCCCGAGCCGCGCCATAATGCCGCGGTCCGGTGGCTTGTCATGGGGCAGCGCCCCGATGACGCCGCGTACGACCTCGGGTGGCGCGTCGGACAGCAACGTCCAGACGGTGCCCCGGCCGCTCCAGACCACCCGCTCCGGACTTGCCGAGCGGACCCAGGCGTCCGCCCCGGCCATGCGCCCGTGTACGAACCCGGGCAGGTGACGATCACCTATGCGGCCCGGTTGTGCGAAAAGTGACAGTCGGGACAAGCCGTCGGAGTAGGCAAGGTGCAGCACGCGCGCCGCCCCGCGGTCGGTGAGCTCGATGTTGAAGACCTGCAGCTCGCCGGGCAGCTCGTCCGGAACGGTCCAGCCGTCGCGCCGCAGTCCCTCCAGCTCCGCTGCGTCGGCCGCGGCGAAAGCAGCTGACCCAGGCGCTGTCGGCGGCTTCAGCGAGGAGGTCCTCGTATCCGGCGCAGGCGCGACATCGAGCGCCACATAGGCCGTGCTGCGCACAGTGCGGCCGGTGGCTCCGTAGACCTCCCGCCGCAGGACCAGACCGGTAGCCGTGTCGAGCCAGAAGCGACCGGCCACCGAGGCGCCACCGGGGCGCAGCGCCTCGACAACCTGGGCCACCCGTCCGACGCACTCCTGTCGGCCGGCGACCTGCAGCACGTAGTGGTCAGCAAGCAGCCCGAGCAGGCGTTCGTCCAGGACGTCGGTCTGTACCTCCGTCGCTGCGTCGCTCACGTCACCAGCGGCCGTCGGGGAGGCTGTGACCTGCAGACCTTTGCCGGGGCTGTGCCGGACGTCCACCACTGCCGAGCTCGCGTCCCCGTCGCGCCAGGTCACGAGGTACTGCGTCCCGGACCAGCTGCGGAGGCGGGTGGCCTGCGCAGCGGCGCCCAGCAACTGCAGGGCCTGCGGCTCGCTGGCACTGCCCCCACCACCGGGACCGGGAACAGGGGACGACACGGGACGACTTGCGGAGGCCGAGGACGCGCCGAGCAGCGCACCGGCCCCGGCCAACAGCGCAACGAGGCGCAGCCCCCTCATCGAGCAGTCCTCAACGGCTGGCCCTCGACGCGCCGCCTCGGGCTCCTTCAGTGGCGCCGGTCACCGACGCGACCGTGGCGGCCGGGAGCTCTGCCGTGGTCCCGGAGTAGTCGACGACAAAGACATCGGTGCTCGGGTCGACAGGCACGACCGGGCCCTGGCCGCGAGGCCCGCCGAGCGCCACGGCCGCGCCGAGCGACAGCGCAAGCAGGCACCCGCCGACCGCGGTACGCCGACGGCGGCTTCGACCCGATCGCACCGGTGGGCGCACCGTGACGGGACGGACGGCGACGGGACGGACGCCGACAGGGCGGGCGGCGAGGGCGCGCGGCGCACCTCGTACGACATCGGTCCGGATGCCGACACCGGGAACCGCAAGGTCCAGCAGGCGGGCCGTGAGCTCCGCCGGTGCTGGCAGCGCAGGTGAACTCTGCAGCAGGGACTTCAGGCCCCGCTGTGCGGCGAGCTCGCTGCGGCAGCCGGCACAGCCGGCGACGTGGCCTTGAACGCGCTCGCGCGTCTCGTGGTCGAGCTCACCGTCGACCAGAGCGGCGATGAGGTCCCCGAGGCACAGGCGCGGGTGGGTCACGGCTCGACCAGCACCGCACCGGGGGCGCGGTGGGCAAGAGCAGCGCGCAGCTGGGAGCGGCCGCGGTGGATCCGGCTGCGCACCGTTCCGATCTTGATGCCAAGGGTCGCCGCGATCTCCTCGTAGGAGAGCTCCTCGAGGTCGCAGAGCACGACAGCGGCCCGAAAGTCGGGCGGGAG
>JANLPD010000570.1:0-5844 GCA_031367045.1 Frankiales bacterium
CGTTCCACTGTTGTTCCTGGCCGCGATCGGCGCCGGCTTTGCCGTGTTCTCAGTCGTGGCCGGTGCGTTCGCCGGGCCCAAGCGCTACAACCGCGCCAAGCTCGACGCCTACGAGTGCGGCATCGAGCCCACGCCCCAGGCCTTCGGCGGCGGCAAGGTGCCCATCAAGTACTACCTGACGGCGATGCTCTTCATCATCTTCGACATTGAAAGCGTCTTCCTCTATCCGTTCGCGGTCGCCTTCAACAAGCTAGGGCTGTTCGCGCTGGTCGAGATGGTGCTGTTCATCATCACGGTGTTCGTTGCCTACGCCTATGTGTGGCGTCGTGGCGGACTCGAGTGGGACTGAGTAGGGACTGAGCAATGGGTATCGAAGAGAAGCTTCCCGCCGGCTTTCTGCTGACCACGGTCGAGCAGCTCGCGGGCTACATGCGCAAGAGCTCGGTCTGGCCGGCGACGTTCGGTCTGGCCTGCTGCGCCATCGAGATGATGGCCGTCGGCACCCCGGACTACGACATCGCCCGGTTCGGCATGGAGCGCTTCAGCGCCACCCCGCGCCAGGCCGACCTGATGATCGTGGCCGGCCGGGTGAGCCAGAAGATGGCGCCCGTCGTGCGCCAGATCTACGACCAGATGCCCGAGCCCAAGTGGGTCATCGCGATGGGTGCCTGCGCCAGCAGCGGTGGCATGTTCAACAACTACGCGATCGTGCAGGGCGTCGACCACATCATCCCGGTCGACATCTACCTGCCGGGCTGCCCTCCGCGCCCGGAGATGCTGATGGACGCCATCCTGAAGCTCCACGACAAGATCTCCGATGAGCCGCTTGGCCTTAACTCGCGTCGCCGCGACGTCCCCGGCTACCAGCCGCGCGAGCTCGTCGCGAGCAGCGAGCGCTATAGCAAGGAGGGCCGCAAGGTCGCCCGCGCCGCCTACCGCGCGGAGCGGTCATGAGCCTTACCCCCGGGCCGCTCGCCGGCGGTGACGCAACCCCGCCGAGGACGAGTGACATGTTCGGTGCCAGCCTTGGCGGCGACACCAGCGGGTTCGGCGGTCTTGTCCGTCGTACGCCGGAATCCCTGTCCTCCTCCAAGCCTTACGGGTCGTGGTTCGACGAGGCCACCGAAGCACTCGAGGAGGCCTACCCCGGCTGCTCCGAGGCGGTCACCCGCGTGGTCGTGGATCGCGGCGAGCTCACGCTGCACGTCCAGCCGGCCAAGGTGGCCCAGGTCTGCCAGGTCCTGCGTGACGCGCCGGACCTACGGTTCGAGCTGCTCTCCAGCCTGTCCGGCGTCGACTACCCGGCGGAGGAGGCGCGCCTGCACGTCGCCTACCACCTGACGTCGATGACCTACCGGCGGCGGCTGCGGCTGGAGACTGCCGTGACGCTGGAGGACCCCCATGTCGCGAGCGTCTGCGTGGTCTACCCGACGGCGGACTTCCACGAGCGTGAGTGCTGGGACTTCTTCGGTGTCGTCTTCGACGGCCACCCCGGCCTCACCCGCATCTTCATGCCGGACGACTGGGAGGGCCACCCGCAGCGCAAGGACTACCCGCTCGGTGGGATCCCGGTCCAGTACAAGGGCGCCACCATCCCGCCACCGGACGAGCGGAGGTCCTACGCGTGAGCACCACTGACACCCAGGACGACCCCTACACGGTTCCTGCTGCTGCCCGCGAGACGACCGAGGGGACCGTCTACACGGTCACCGGTGGCGACTGGGACAGCGTCGCGAAGGGCGCGGTGGCTGACGGCGACGAGCGGATGGTGGTCAACCTCGGCCCGCAGCACCCGTCCACACACGGTGTCCTGCGTCTCGTGCTCGAGCTCGAGGGCGAGACGGTCACCCAGGCCCGCACCGTCATCGGCTACCTGCACACGGGGATCGAGAAGAACCTGGAGTACCGCAACTGGACCCAGGGCGTCACGTTCGTGACCCGGATGGACTACCTGTCGCCGGTCTTCCAGGAGACCGCCTACTGCCTCGCGGTCGAGAAGCTGCTCGGGATCGAGCCACCCGAGCGCGCCACGGTCATCCGCGTTCTGGTCATGGAGCTCACCCGGATCTCCTCCCATCTGGTTGGCCTGGCCACCGCCGGCATGGAGCTCGGCGCGCTGACCGCCATGACCAACGGCTTCCGCGAGCGCGAGCTCGTGCTCGACGTTCTGGAGATGATCACCGGGCTGCGGATGAACCACGCCTACATCCGCCCCGGTGGCCTCGCTCAGGACCTGCCGCCCGGCGCTGTCGAGAAGACCCGCGAGCTCCTCACGACGCTGCAGGAGCGCTTCCCCGACATCGACAACCTGCTGTCGGGGCAGCCGATCTGGCAGCAGCGCCTGCAAGACGTCGCCGTGCTCGACGTCCAGGGCTGCATCGCGCTCGGCGTGACCGGTCCGATCCTGCGCGCGACCGGGCTCGGCTGGGACCTGCGCAAGGTCGAGCCGTACTGCGGCTACGAGGGCTACGACTTCGAGGTGCCGGTCGAGACCAGCGCCGACGGCTGGGGCCGTTACCGGGTCCGGGTCCTGGAGATGCACGAGTCGCTCAAGATCATCGCGCAGGCCCTGGACAAGTTGCCCGCGGGACCGGTCATGGTCGAGGACAAGAAGATCGCCTGGCCGGCCCAGCTCGCCCTTGGCCCGGACGGCCTGGGCACCTCGCTCGACCATGTCAAGAAGATCATGGGGACGTCGATGGAGGCCCTCATCCACCACTTCAAGCTGGTCACCGAGGGCTTCCGCGTCCCGGCCGGCCAGGTCTACGTCGCTGTGGAGTCGCCCCGCGGCGAGCTCGGTGTGCACGCCGTCAGTGACGGCGGGACGAGGCCCTTCCGGGTCCATGTGCGCGACCCGTCGTTCGTCAACCTGCAGTCCGTCCCCGCCATGTGCGAGGGCGGGTTGCTTTCCGACACCATCGCCGCCGTGGCGTCGATCGACCCCGTGATGGGTGGAGTGGACCGTTAATGACCGTCATCACACAGGCGTGCCCATGCCGCTGAGCGACACCACCCGCGAAGAAGCCCGCGAGATCGTCGCCCGCTACCCCAAGGCACGCTCCGCACTGCTGCCCATGCTGCACCTGGTGCAGGCGGAGCAGGGCTACGTCAGTCCCGACGGCATAGCGCTGTGCGCTGAGGTCCTCGGGCTCACCATGGCCGAGGTGGGGGCGGTCGCGACCTTCTACACGATGTACCGCCGTCGCCCGGCCGGCACCTATCACGTCGGCGTCTGCACCAACACCCTGTGCGCGGTGCTGGGCGGCGACGCGATCCTCGCCGCGCTCAAGGACCACCTCGCCATCGGCCACAACGAGACGACCGAGGACGGCACCGTCAGCCTTGAGCACGTCGAGTGCAGCGCGGCCTGCGACTACGCCCCCGTGATCATGGTCAACTGGGAGTTCTACGACAACCAGACACCTGCGTCCGCGCGCGAGCTTGTCGATGGCTGCCGCGCGGGCAACCCGCCGGCCCCGACCCGCGGCGCCGACAGCCTGTGTACCTTCCGCGAGGCCTCCCGCGTCCTCGCCGGCTTCAACGACGGCCGGGCCGGCGAGGGCGTCCAGGCCGGGCCGCCGGCCCTCGTCGGGCTGCAGCTCGCCAAGCAGCGCGGCGATACCGCCCCCGCCTACCCCAGCACCCAGAGCAGCCCCAGCACCCAGAGCAGCCCCAGCACCCAGAACAGGGAGGCCTAGAGCGTGGTCTTCACCCCAGTCCTGTCCCGCAACTGGGACGACGCGGACTCCTTCACGATCGACGGCTACACGCGAGCCGGCGGCTACCAGGCGCTGGCCAAGGCCCTGCTGATGGACCCTGACGCGCTGATCCAGCTCGTCAAGGACTCGGGGCTGCGCGGCCGCGGCGGCGCCGGCTTCCCGACCGGCCTGAAGTGGGGCTTCATCCCGCAGGGTGACGGCAAGCCCCACTACCTCGTCGTCAATGCCGACGAGTCCGAGCCGGGGACCTGCAAGGACACCGCGCTGATGCTGTCCAACCCGCACGTGCTGGTGGAGGGGATGGCGATCGCGTCGTACGCCATCCGCGCGTCGTTCGCGGTCATCTATGTGCGTGGGGAGGTGCTGCACGTCATCCGCCGACTGCAGCAGGCCGTCACGGACGCCTACGCCGCCGGTCATCTCGGCAAGGACATCGGCGGCAGGGGCTACGACCTCGACGTGGTCGTCCACGCCGGCGCCGGCGCCTACATCTGCGGCGAGGAGACGGCGCTGCTCGACTCGCTCGAGGGTTTCCGCGGCCAGCCGCGCCTGCGTCCCCCGTTCCCGGCGACGCACGGCCTCTACGCGTGCCCGACGGTCGTGAACAACGTCGAGTCGATCGCGTCGGTCCCCTCGATCGTGCTCGGCGGCGCCGAGTGGTTCGCCAGCATGGGCACCGAGAAGAGCAAGGGCTTCACGCTGTACTCGCTGTCGGGCCACGTGAAGAGCCCCGGCCAGTTCGAGGCCCCGCTCGGGATCACCCTGCGCCAGCTGCTCGACCTGTCGGGCGGCATGCGCGAGGGCCACACCCTGAAGTTCTGGACCCCCGGTGGCTCCTCGACGCCGCTGCTGACCGAGCAGCACCTCGACGTCCCGCTGGACTACGAAGGCGTCGACCAGGCTGGCTCGCTGCTGGGTACCAAGGCACTGCAGTGCTTCGACGAGACGACCTGCGTGGTGCGGGCCATCCTGCGCTGGACCGAGTTCTACGCCCACGAGTCCTGTGGCAAGTGCACGCCTTGCCGCGAGGGCACCTACTGGATGGTCCAGATCCTGGCGCGCCTGGAGGCCGGCACCGGCACCGAGCAGGACATCGACACGCTGCTCGACACCTGCGACAACATCTTCGGCCGGGCGTTCTGCGCCCTGGGGGACGGTGCGACCAGCCCGATCGTCAGCGGGGTGCAGTACTTTCGCGACGAGTTCATCGCCCACGTCCGGGGCGGCTGCCCCTTCGACCCGGTCGCCAGCACCGTCTTCGCGAGTGCGTCCAGCGCAGGAGCCCCGGCGTGACCGCCACCACCGACACCAGCGGGGACGTCCTGGCGGTGACCGACCTCGTCACCCTCACCATCGACGGCTTCGCCGTGAGCGTCCCCAAGGCAACCCTTGTCATCCGCGCCGCAGAGCTGATCGGGATCCAGATCCCGCGCTTCTGCGACCACCCGCTGCTCGAACCGGTCGGCGCCTGCCGCCAATGCCTCGTTGAGGTCGAGGGCCAGCGCAAGCCGCTGGCCTCCTGCACGACGACCGTCACCGAGGGCATGGTCGTCAAGACCCAGCTGACCTCGCCGGTGGCCGAGAAGGCGCAGCGCGGCAACCTGGAGATGCTCCTCATCAACCACCCGCTCGACTGCCCCGTCTGCGACAAGGGCGGCGAGTGCCCGCTGCAGAACCAGACGATGAGCAACGGCCCGGGTGACAGCCGGTTCCGCGACGTCAAGCGGACGTTCCCCAAGCCGATCGCCATCTCAAGCCAGGTGCTGCTCGACCGGGAGCGCTGCGTGCTGTGTGCCCGCTGCACGCGCTTCAGCCAGCAGGTCGCCGGCGACCCGTTCATCGAGATGTTCGAGCGCGGGGCCCTCCAGCAGGTCGCCATCTACGCCGACCAGCCGTTCGAGAGCTACTTCTCCGGCAACACGGTGCAGATCTGCCCGGTCGGCGCGCTGACCGGAGCGGCCTACCGCTTCCGGGCCCGGCCGTTCGACCTCGTCTCGACCCCCATGGTGTGCGAGCACTGCGCGTCGGGCTGCGCGCTACGCACCGACCACCGCCGCGGCAAGGTCCTGCGCCGGCTCGCCGGTGACGACCCGCAGGTCAACGAGGAGTGGAACTGCGACAAGGG
>JANLPD010000576.1:0-4963 GCA_031367045.1 Frankiales bacterium
CAGCGCGTCGTCCCAGTCCTGCGCACCCGGGTGTCCCTTTGCGAGGTCCGCCGCGTGTGCCGCGATCTTGTAGGCAATGACGCCGTCCTTGACGTCGTCGCGGTCCGGCAGCCCCAGATGCTCTTTCGGCGTGACGTAGCAAAGCATCGCCCCTCCGTGCCAACCCATCCTGGCTGCGCCGATGGCGCTGGTGATGTGGTCGTAGCCGGGCGCAATAACGGACGTCAGCGGGCCGAGCGAGTAGAACGGCGCCTCGCCGCAGACCACAAGCTCGAGGTCGATGTTCTCCTTGATCTTGTGCATGGGTACGTGGCCGGGGCCCTCGACCATAACCTGGACGTCGTACTCCCAGGCGACTTTCGTCAGCTCGCCGAGAGTGCGCAACTCGGAGAACTGCGCCTCGTCGTTGGCATCGGCGATGCAGCCCGGCCGGAGCCCGTCGCCAAGCGAGAAGGTCACGTCGTACTGCGCCATAAGCTCGCACAGCTCACGGAAGCGGGTGTAGAGGAAGTTCTCCTCATGGTGGGCAAGGCACCACGCGGCCATGATCGAGCCACCACGGCTGACGATGCCGGTCTTGCGGGTGGCCGCCATCGGGACGTAGCGCAAGAGCACGCCCGCGTGCACCGTGATGTAGTCGACTCCCTGCTCGAACTGCTCGACGCAGGTGTCGCGGTAGATCTCCCAGGTGAGGTCCTCGGCCTTGCCGTTGACCTTCTCCAGCGCCTGGTAGATCGGGACGGTGCCGATCGGCACGGCGCTGTTGCGGATGATCCACTCACGCGTGGTGTGGATGTTGCGGCCGGTCGACAGGTCCATGACCGTGTCGGCGCCCCACCGGGTCGACCAGGTCATCTTGTCCACCTCCTCCTCGATCGAGGAGGCCACCGCGCTGTTGCCGATATTGGCGTTGATCTTCACCAGGAAGCCGCGACCGATCGCCATCGGCTCGCTCTCGGGATGGTTCACGTTCAACGGGAGTACGGCGCGGCCGCGGGCCAGCTCGTCGCGGACGAAGGTCGGGTCGACGCCCTCGCGAAGGGCGACGAACTCCATCTCAGGCGTGACGACGCCCTGCCGCGCGTAGGCGAGCTGGGTGGCCGTGCGGCCGGCCAGCGCGCGGCGTGGCCGGCGGCCGGCCTGCTCGAAGACGGCATCGAGGTTGCGGTGGTCGTGAGACTTCAACCCGTTGTCGACGGGCTCGACGGGGCGGCCGTCGTACTCCTGCGTGTCGCCGCGTTCCGCGATCCAGCCGGCCCGGACGGCCGGCAACCCGAGGCGCACGTCGGTGCGCAGTGCCGTGTCGGTGTAGGGACCGCTGGTGTCGTAGAGCACCATGCTGTCGCCGGTGGTCAGCAGCACCTCACGCATCGGCACGCGAAGGTCGGGCCGGCTGCCCTGCAGGTAGGTCTTGCGTGAACCGGGGAAGCTGGTACCCCCGGCGTCGGTTGCTTGAGGCGACTCTGCTGCCTCTGCGGCCTCAACTGACTCGGTGGACTGGGTGTCGGACACGGCCGTCATGCGGTTCCTCCCTACGCCGGTGTTAACCGGATCAGGTGCGAACGGTCGACGGCCGATCCTGCCGCCCTCTCAGCCCTGGCAAGGGCTCCCGCGGGTCGCCACCGACACTACGCGCTGGTCGCAGCTTTGACGCGGGGGTCCGTAGGTGATGAGATCAGCGCGCCTACGCGATGTTCGCTGAGGAAGCCGGTGCGATTCCGGCGCGGTCCCGCCACTGTGACCGGAGAGCAATCTCCCTGCACGACCACGGCCCTTGGGCTGCAAGGTCGGGGGGTGAGCGTTGATCCGGGAGCCAGAGACTCAGGACAGAGCTTGTTCCCGCGCACGATGACCAGGGGCGAGGAAACCCCAGGAGGAGCACCCGATGTCTGGTTTCACCGGCACTGATCTGACCCCCACCAGGACAGCGCGGCCCAGCCTGCTGGCCCCGCTCGCGATGGCCCTCCTTGCTGGCATCGCCTTGCTGCTGCTGTATGCCGTTGCCTTCGACCAAGGTCAGCTGCAGGGCCTCGTGCGCGCCGCCGCCGGCAACTCCATGCTGCACGAGTACTTCCACGACGCGCGACACATCCTCGGCTTCCCCTGCCACTGATGCGCAATGTGTTCGCCCGCGGTGCGGCCGCGGGCGCGCTGGCCGGTCTGGTCTCCGGTGTCGTGAGCTATCTGCTCGTCGAGCCGACCGTCGACCGGGCCATCGCGCTCGAGGGCGCCGGCGACGGCCCCGTGAGCCGGCATGTGCAGAAGGTCTACGGCCTGACGAGCGGGGCCGTGCTCGGTGGGATTGCGCTCGGCCTGCTCTTCGCGCTCGCCTTCCGGGTACTACCCTCCAAGCGGTCAGCCTGGGACAAGTCGGTCGGGCTGGGCGTGGGCGGCTTCGCGGCGCTGATCTTGATCCCGCAGCTGCGCTACCCCTCCAATCCGCCCGGTGTGGGCGACAGCAGCACGATCGCCGAGCGTACGTCGGGCTACCTGTTCGCGGTCGCGCTCGGCGTGGCTGTCGTCTGCGCGGCCTACTACGCCTTGCGGCGGCTGGCTGCCCGCGGCGTCCCACCGAACGTCCGTCAGCCGGCCGTGCTGGGTGCCTCAGTGCTCGTGATCGGCCTGGGCTACCTGGCCCTGCCATCGGTCGCCGTGACATACGACCTCCCGGCCAACCTGCTCTGGCAGTACCGCGTGCAGTCACTGGGCATCCAGTTGCTGCTGCTGACGGGGTTGACCGTGACGTTCGGCGTCTTCGCCGAGCGCGTGACCCGAACGCCCAGCGCACCCGACTCGCCCGCACGGCTACTGGTCTGACGCCGCTGCGGCTGCTGCTGGTCCGCCACGCCGGCACGGCAGCCACCCGGGAGGCGCGCGTCCCGCGCGACGAGCCGGCCACCGAGCCGCTGCCCGACCTCTCGGGCTGGCTCGGCCGCGGCGGCACGGTCATCACGTCGCCGGCCGCCCGCTGCCGCGTCGAGGGCGCAGCCGTCGAGCCCCGGCTCGGTCCGTGGGACCTCGGGCGATGGGCCGGGCTCCCCCTCGGCGAGCTGCCCAACGTCGAAGTTTGGCGCACTGACCCGGCGTACGACGGGCACGGTGGTGAGTCCCTGCTCGCCGTTCAGGCGCGCGTTGCGGGGCTGCTGCACGACTGGCGGGAGCGGCAGGGGCGGCTGGCTGCGGTGACGCACGCCGCCGTCGTTCGGGCCGCCGTCCTGCACGCGCTCGATGCTCCGCCGGCTTCGGCCTGGCAGCTCGACGTGGCGCCCGGCTCGCTGACCGAGCTGCATGCCACGCCAACCGGTTGGCGCGTGGTCCGGGTCAACGATCGCTAGGACGCAACCGGTCGAAACAGCTCCGCCGATGGCGGGCTCAGAAGGCGGCCAGCAGTGCCCACACGGCGGCGACCAGCCGCTCAGAGGAGGCCCGGTCACGGACGGCAGTCCGCCAGTGCTCGGCCGTCAAACCGGGGAAAGTGTCCCCCCGGCGGACGGCGATCCCCATGGCGCGCAAGCGTTCGCGCAGCCCGGGGTGACCAGGCACCCGGCAGAGCAGGAACGGTGCCTGACTGCCCGGGCTCACCTCGACCCCGAGACCGAGCAGGTGGGCCGCCAGCCACTCCCGCTCCACGGCGGTGGCCTCGGCTGCGAGTCGTGCCTCGGCCAGCGCACGGTCGGTCAGGCAGGCCTCGACGGCGGCCAGCGCGGGCGTCGAGACCGCCCATAGCGGCTGGGCGGCGCGCAGGCGGGCGACTAGGTCGGCGGGGCCCAGCAGGTAGCCGACCCGTAGCCCCGCCAGCGCCCACGTCTTGGTGAGACTGCGGACCACCACGAGCCCGGGCAGGTCGCTGCGGTCGGCCAGCGAGTGGGGCTCGCCGGCCACCGCGTCGCCGGCCACCGCGTCGGCAAACG
The DNA here is from genome assembly GCA_031367045.1 of Frankiales bacterium. Classification (GTDB taxonomy): domain Bacteria; phylum Actinomycetota; class Actinomycetes; order Mycobacteriales; family SCTD01; genus JANLPD01. Next base: position 3,912 of record JANLPD010000576.1, read on the forward strand.
CCTCATCGACGACCGTGACCCGCCCGTCGCGGCACAGCGGCGCGGCGTCGTGAACGACACCGGTCGGGTTGGTCGGGTTGCCGACGACGACGAGGTCGGCCTCCTGCGGCACCTCGAGCACGTCGTACGGCGGCGCCAGCACCGCTCTGCGGACCTGGTGCCCGGCGGCGACGAGCGCAGCCTCGGGCTCGGTGAAGGAGGGATGGACGCAGACGGCGTGCTCGGGCGACAGGGCGCGCGCGAGTAGGACGAAGGCCTCCGCTCCCCCAGCGGTGAGCAGCACCTCGTCGGGAGCCCGGCCGTGCCGGCTGGCCACCGCCTCGGTCGCTGCCCGCGGGTCGGGGTAGCTGCCGAGCCGCTCGAGGCTGTCGGCGAGCACGCAGCGGAGCCAGTCCGGTGGACGGGCGCCGCGGACGTTGACCGCGAGGTCGAGCAGCCCCGGCTCGCGCACCTCGAGGTCGCCATGGTGGCGAAGGTCGTGATTTCGGTCCGGGTGCAGGTCGCCCCCGCTCACACGTGCTCGTGACGGTGCTCGTGCGGGTGGGCGGGGTCGGGCGGGTGGGCGGGGTCGTCGGGGTGGTCGTGCGGCAGCTGTGGCGCACCGACCTTGGCCTGGAAGCCCGGTAGCGGGACGCGGTAGGCGCAGGTGTCGCAGTTCATCCGGAGGTCGCCATCGCAGACCTCTCCCCACCGCTCCAAGACGAGCCGGGCCAGCCGGTCGCTCGGCCCGATCAGTCCGGCCTGCAGCACCTCGACATCCGGGTGCCCGGCGGCCCAGGCTGCCGACTGCGTCGCGATGCGGTCGGGCAGGACGCCGGCGAACAGCAGGTACGGCAGGACGACCACGCGGCGGAACCCCAGCAGCCGGGCCCTATCGAGCGCCGCCGGCACGCCTGGCGCCGCCAGGCTGACGAAGCCGGTCTCGACAGTGCCGATCCCCCGGCCCTCCAGGAGCAGCCGCGCGGTCTTGGCCACCTCGGCGTTGGCATCCGGGTCGGTGGCCCCGCGGCCGACGAGGACGACGGCGGTGTCGGGCCACAGCTCCCGTCGTA
>JANLPD010000674.1:0-6645 GCA_031367045.1 Frankiales bacterium
TCAAGCTGCAGAAGCGCCTGAAGGACGAGCTCGAGTGGGTCCGCCAGAACGCCAAGGGCCGCCAGACCAAGAGCAAGAGCCGCCTCGCGCGTTATGAGGAGATGGCGACCGAGGCCGAGAAGACCCGCAAACTGGACTTCGAGGAAATCCAGATCCCGGCCGGACCACGGCTGGGCAGCGTCGTCATCGAGGCCAACGCGCTGAAGAAGGGCTTCGACGACCGAGTCCTCATTCAGGACCTGTCCTTCACGCTCCCGCGCGGTGGCATCGTCGGGATCATCGGCCCCAACGGGGTCGGCAAGACGACGCTGTTCAAGACGATCGTGGGTCTTGAGCAGGCTGATGCCGGCGAGGTCCGGGTTGGCGAGACGGTGAAGATCTCCTACGTCGACCAGAACCGCTCCGGCCTCGACCCGACCAAGACGGTCTGGGAGACCGTGTCCGACGGGCTGGACTACATCCAGGTTGGCCAGCAGGAGATGCCCAGCCGGGCCTACATCGGAGCCTTCGGCTTCAAGGGGCCGGACCAGCAGAAGTCGACCGCCATCCTGTCCGGCGGGGAGCGCAACCGCCTCAACCTGGCGATGACGCTGAAGGAGGGTGGCAACGTCCTGCTCCTCGACGAACCCACCAACGACCTCGACGTCGAGACGCTCGGCTCGCTGGAGAACGCCTTGCTCGAGTTTCCCGGCTGCGCCGTCGTGATCAGCCACGACCGCTGGTTCCTCGACCGGGTCGCCACCCACATCCTGGCGTGGGAGGGCACCGACGAGACGCCGGCTGCCTGGTACTGGTTCGAGGGAAACTTCGAGTCCTACGAGAAGAACAAGATCGAGCGCCTCGGCCTCGATGCCGCGCGTCCGCACCGGGTTACCTACCGCAAGCTCACCCGCGACTGACCAGGGACCAGCGGACGACGGCAGTCTTCACCGTGGTCGCGCTCATCAGCCTGGTCGTGCTGTTCGCCCCGACGGCGCCCGCCGGTCCCTCGCTCGTCAAAGGCCTGGACAAGGTCGTCCACGCTGCCCTGTTCGGCGCGCTCGCGTGCACCAGCCGGTGGCGGTTCGGCAGTGGCCTGCGGGTCTTCCTCGTGGTCGCCGCCTACGCGGTCCTCTCCGAACTGATCCAGCGACTCCTGCTGCCGCAGCGCAGCGGCGATCCCTATGACGCCGTGGCCGACCTGGCCGGCGCCACGGTGGGCTGGCTGCTGGCGGCCAACGGCTTGCGCCGCGCCCGCTGAAGATGGTCGTAGACGACCCCGTGATGGGCTCGCTCAGCGCGGCGTGTTGAGCAAGGTCTGCGCCGCCCGCTCGAGGTGCTCCCAGATGGCCGCCCGGTGCTCGTCCGGGACGTCGACCCGGGCGAGGGAGGACCGCATGTGTGACAGCCAGGCGTCGCGTTCGCGAGTCCCGATCTCCCAGCCGGCGTGCCGCATCCGGAGCCGCGGGTGACCCCGCGTGTCGGAGTAGGTCGTCGGGCCGCCCCAGTACTGGGACAGGAACAGAAACAGCCGCTCGCGGGCCGGCCCGAGGTCCTCGTCCGGGTAGAGCGGCCGAAGGACGGGGTCGTCCGCGACGCCTTCGTAGAACACATTCACGAGCTGCCGGAAGACGGGCTCACCACCGACCTGTTCGTAGAGGGTGCTCATGCCCCAATCGTGCCCTGCGGCGACTCGAGCGCACGGCAGCACCCGTGCTGTTTCTCGCCATGCCGCCGAAGCCCAGCTGCGGCTGACGTCAGCCGGGACGCGGGCTCAGCCGATCGGGGGAGGGGTCTCGCCGGTGGGCTGGCCAGGCAGTGGCCGGACCGCGCGCAGCGGGACGCCGACCTCGATGCCCGACCGGTCGAACGCTTCCTTGAGCCGCAGCCGGACCTCGCGGGCGACGTTCCACTGCTCGAGCGGTGCGGTCTTGACCACCAGCCGCAGCAGCACACCGTCGGACCCCATGCCCTCGACGCCCCAGACCTCGGGTTCTTCCAGGACGTGAGCGGACCACTCCGGGTCGCGCCAGACGCTGTCGATCACGGCCTTCACCACGGTGAGGGCACGCGGGATGTCGGTCTCCCAGGCGACCGGGACGTCCAGCACCGCGCGGGCCCAGCCCTGGCTCTTGTTGCCGACCCGGATGATCTCGCCGTTGCGGATGTGCCAGACGGTCCCCTCGACATCGCGCAGGCGGGTCGAGCGCAACCCGACCGACTCGACCGTGCCGGTCGCAGGGCCGGCGTCGATGACGTCGCCGACGCCGTACTGGTCCTCCAGGATCATGAACATGCCAGTGAGGAAGTCCTTGATGAGGTTCTGCGCGCCGAAGCCGACAGCGACGCCGATGATGCCGGCGCTCGCGACGACCGGCCCGAGATTGAGCCCTAGCTCCGAGAGCACCATCGTGGCGGCGACGCCGAAGACGGCGAACGACGCGATGCTGCGCAGGACCGAGCCGATGGTCTCGGCTCGCTGCTGCCGTCGCGCCGACAGCATGATCGGAGCCGCCTCGAGCAGCCGGCTGCCCTTCTCCTTAAGCGGGCGAAGAACGATCGGGACCGTCCCGGTCGTGGCTTGGCGCACCAGTCGCCCGATGGCGCGGTGCATGGCTATGCGGATCGCGACGGCCAGCGCGACGATGAGCAGGATCCGCAGGGGGGTCGCCGCGAGGTGCAGGTCCTCGCGCGTGATGGCAAGGGTCACAGCGCCAGCCCGGTGTGGGCGGCGAGGAAGGACAGCACGTCGACCGACAGCCCGACGGTCCTGCTGACAGCCCGGGCGCCGTGGCCGACGTTGCCCTCGGACCGCAGGAGCACCGGGGCCGTCGAGCTGGTGGCGTGCTGCAGCGCGGCGCAGAGCTTGCGCGCGTGCATCGGGTCGACGCGGCTGTCCGCGGCGAAGACGGTGAACAGGACCGCGGGGTACTCCTGTCCTTCTTGCACGTGGTGGTAGGGCGAGTAGGACAGCAGCCACCCGAGCTCCACAGGGTCGGCCGAGGCGCCGTACTCCTCGTTCCAGGTGCGCCCCAGCCCGAGCAGCTCGTAGCGCACCATGTCGAGCAGCGGTGCACTGCACACGACCGCGGCGTACGACGAAGGACGCCTGGTCAGGGCCGCTCCGACGAGCAGCCCCCCGTTGGAGCCGCCGTAGATGCCGAGCTGCTCCTTCGTGGTCCAGCCCGCTGCGACGAGGTGGTCGGCGACGGCCTCGAGGTCCTCGTAGACGTGGTGCTTGTGCTCCCGCATGCCGTCGCGGTGCCAGGCCTCGCCCTCCTCACTGCCGCCCCGCAGACCAGCCACGACCCAGACGCCGCCGGCCTCGACCCAGGCGCGCGCCGCGGGGGTGTAGTCAGGGGTGAGGGAGAGCCCGAAACCGCCGTAGCCGTACAGCACGGTCGGTCGCGGCCCGTCCGGCACCGATGGGGGGGACATCACCAGGGCGCGCACGACTGTGCCGTCGAGCGAGCTGACCTCGATCTGGTGGACCTGCACGGGCGGCAGGTCGACCTCACCGGGTGAATCCTCCCAGAGCGAGACGGACCGGGTGCGGGCGTCGAAGCGGTACACGCGAGGTGGGGTGCGCGGGTCGGTCCAGCCGAACCAGGCGTCGCGGCCACCCGCTGGCTGGGCGGTGAGGCCGAGGACCGTGCCGGGACCGGGTAGGCCCACCTCCGCCAGCCACGTCCCGTCGAGCGCATGGACCGCCAGCTCGGCCAGCGTGTGGCGCACCCTGAGCGCGACCAGCTCGTCGTCGAGCAAGGCGACGTCCTCGAGCACCGCCACCGGGTCCTCGGCGAGCACGGTGGTCCAGTCCTGCGGCGCTGTCGGGTCGGCGACGCAGAGCCGGCCACGGGGGGCGTCACGGTCGGTCAGCAGCCACAGCCGGCCGTCGCGGGCGACCCAGGCCGTGCAGTGGGCGTCGACGCCCACCTGCACCTGCGCTGGTGGCCCGCCGGCTACGAGGTCGAACAACCAGACGTCCTCGCGTGGAGCCGTCCCGGCGCTGGCCGTGACGACCAGCCAGCGGCCGTCGGGAGAGACCGTGCAGCCGTAGTAGTTCGTGCTGTCCAGGCCCTCCCCCCAGATGACCTCGTCGATCGCGGTATCGGTGCCGACGACATGCCGCCGGACCCGGCGGTGGAACTGCGCCTCGCCAGCCGGCAGGTCACCGGCGGCGAGGCGACGGACGTAGAAGAAGGCCTTGCCCCCCGGCTCCCAGGCGACCGGGGAGTAGCGACAGCGCGTGATGGGGCCGTCGATGACCGCCCCGCTGGCGACGTCCAGGACCCGAAGCAGGGACTCCTCGTCGCCGCCCGTCGAGAGCTGGTAGGCCAGCAGGTCGCCCTCCTTCGACGGTGCCCACGCATCGAGGGTGGTCGAGCCGGACGGGTCGACAGCGACCGGGTCGAGCAGCGTGCGGGCGACGCCCTCTGCGTCGCGCCAGCGCAGGACGCTGTGCTCCTGACCAGCCGCGCGCCGGGTCGAGAAGGCCCGGCCGGCCTGCCACGCGGGGACACCGGCCGAGCCGGCAGCGAGCAGCTCGCCAAGGCGACCGGCCAGCCGAGCCCGCCCGGGCAGGGCGTCGAGGTGGGAGCGGACCAGGTCCTGCTGGGCCGTCGACCAGGTGACCGTCTCCGGCGAGGCGGGGTCCTCGAGCCAACGGTAGGGGTCGGCGACGTCGCGTCCGTGCAGGACCTCGACGAGGTCGAGCCGTGCTGCCTCGGGGTAGCGCATGGCGTCTGACACTAGGTCAGAGTGCCCGTCCAGTGCCGGCTTCCAGCCCGCTGAGGGCACAAGGGCTTGGCGCATCGCTGCTGGTTCGGCCATGCTTGGCGACGGAGGAGGCGCGGATGGCGGGTCACGACAGCGCGGCGCTGGTGCTCAACGCGTCCTACGAGCCGCTGTGCGTGGTCTCCTCCCGCCGGGCCGTCGTCCTGGTGCTGACCGACAAGGCCATCTCGGTCGCCGAGTCCGACCAGGTCGTGCACAGCGCCCGGCGGACGCTCGACGTGCCTGTCGTGGTGCGGCTGACCCGCTTCGTCAAGGTGCCCTACCGAGCCACCGTCCCGTTGACCCGCAAGGCGGTCTTTGCACGCGACGGGGGTCGCTGCGCCTACTGCAGCGCTGCGGCGACGAGCCTGGACCACGTCGTTCCCAAGAGCCGCGGTGGGCCGCACACATGGGACAACGTCGTGTCGGCCTGCAGCCGCTGCAACCACGTGAAGGCCGACCGCGGGATCGCGGAGCTGGGGTGGCGCCTGCGCCGACAACCGGTGGCCCCGACCGGTGCCGCCTGGCGGGTCGTCGGCGCTCGTCGGGTCGATCCACGCTGGCGGCCGTTCCTCGGCGAGGCGCTGGCGGGCACGGCCTACGACACGTCCTTCGATGCTGGCTTCGATGAGGCCTGGGAAGAGCCGGCCTGACCGGCGGTAGCGTCCGGCCATGAGCGAGCTCCATGACCTGACGGCGCTCGAGCAGGCTGCCGCTGTCCGGTCCGGGCAGACCTCGGCCGCCGCCCTCGTCGAGCACTACGCCGAGCGGATCGGTCGCCTCGACGCCACCGTCGGGGCGTTTGTCACCCTCACCCTCGGCGCGGCCCGTGGCCAGGCCGCAGCCGCCGACGCGGCCGTCGCACGGGGCGATGAGCTCCCCCCGCTGCACGGTGTGCCGATCGGGATCAAGGACCTCAACCTCACCGACGGCGTGCCGACCAAGCTCGGCTCGAAGGTGTTTGCGGACCTGGTGCCCCCGATCTCTGACTACGTGGTCGACAAGCTGCGTGCCGCCGGGACCATCAGCCTCGGCAAGACCAACACCCCCGAGTTCGGCTTGCCCTGTTACACCGAGACCGACGTCGCCCCTCCCGCCCGTACCCCGTGGGACCTGTCCCGCTCTGCCGGCGGGTCCAGCGGGGGTGCTGCCGCGGCCGTCTCCGCCGGGCTGCTGCCCTTCGCCCAGGGGAGCGACGGCGGCGGCTCGGTGCGCATCCCCGCCAGCGTCTGCGGTCTCGTCGGCATCAAGGTGGCCCGCGGCCGGATCAGCAATGGGCCGGTGTTCGGCGACCTCACCGGCCTGTCGTGGGGCGGTCCGCTCGCCCGCACGGTCCGGGATGCGGCTGCGCTGCTGGACGCCATGGCCGGCCCGATGCCCGGGGACCCCCACTGGGCGCCGCCGCCGCCGCGGCCCTTCCTGTCCTACGCGGACGAGGAGCCGGGGCGGCTGCGAATCGGTCGCTACCGCGAGCCCGTCGTCGGCGAAGCCGTTGTCCACCCGCACGTCATCGAGGCCTACGACGCCGCGACCGCCTTGCTCGTCGAGCTGGGCCACGACGTCACCGACATCGCACCCCCGTTCGGGATCGAGATGATCCCGTCCTTCGAGGTCCTCTGGTCGGTGAGCGCCGCGGGTGTCCCGGTCGACCCCGCGCTGGAGCACCTCCTGCAGCCGCTGACCCGCTGGCTGCGCGAGCGCGGCCGCGCGATGTCGGCAACCGACTTCACCGGTGCGGTGACGACCCTGCAGAGTGCGTCGCGTGCGGCGATCATCGCGACCTCGGCGTACGACGTGGTCCTGACGCCCACCCTCGCCCAACCTCCCGCGCCCGTCGGCTGGTTCCGGGAGGTGGCGCCGGCCGAGGAGTTCGAGCGGATGAAGACGTGG
>JANLPD010000604.1:0-4764 GCA_031367045.1 Frankiales bacterium
TGAAGGCGTCGGCGGCCGCCTTGGTGGCAACCGCGACGTCAGCAGCGCTGGACAACGCCGCCGTGCCGTAGACCGCTCCGGTGGTCGGGTCGACCAGATCGCTGGTGCGGCCGTCGGCTGCGTCCCGGTGCGTGCCACCGACGAAGTTCTGGACCCTCATAGCCGCGCCCACGCCTGGGTCAGCACGTCTCGAAGGACCTGCTCAATTTCGTCGAAATGCGACTGGTCGCAGATCAGTGGCGGCGCGAGCTGGATGACCGGGTCGCCGCGGTCGTCGGCGCGGCAGTAGAGACCGCCGTCGAACAACGCCTTGGACAAGAACCCGCGAAGCAGCCGCTCGGCCTCCTCGTCGTCGAAGGTCTCCTTGGTCGCCTTGTCCTTGACCATCTCGATGCCATAGAAGTACCCGTCCCCGCGGACGTCCCCGACGATTGGCAGGTCGTGCAGTTTCTCCAGGGTGGTACGAAACCCCTTCTCGTTGTCGAGGACGTGCTGGTTGAGGCCCTCTCGGTCGAAGATGTCGAGGTTCTCCATCGCGACCGCGCTCGACACCGGGTGGCCGCCGAAGGTGTAGCCGTGGGCAAAGTAGGCGTGGCCCGTCAAGAAAGGCTCCATCAGCCGATCGCTGGCGATCATCGCGCCGATCGGCGAGTAGCCGGAGGTGAGGCCCTTGGCGCAGGTGATGATGTCGGGCACGAAGCCGAACTTGTCGCAGGCGAAGGTGGTACCTAGCCGGCCGAACGCACAGATGACCTCGTCGGAGACGAGCAGGACATCGTGCCGGTCGCAGATCTCGCGCAGCCGGGCGAAGTAGCCGGGCGGCGGCGGGAAGCAGCCACCGGAGTTCTGCACCGGCTCCACGAAGACGGCAGCGACGCTGTCCGCCCCCTCCATCTCGATGGCGATCCCGATCTGGTCGGCAGCCCAGCGGCCGAAGGCCTCGAGGTCGTGGCCGTACTCCGGTGCCCGGTAGAAGTTGGTGTTGGGGGCCTTATGGGCTCCCGGCACGAGCGGCTCGAACGGCGTCTTCGCCTCCGGGATGCCGGTGATCGAGAGCGCTCCCTGCGAGGTGCCGTGGTAGGCGATGGCGCGACTGATCACCTTGTGCTTCGTGGGTTTTCCGGTGATCTTGAAGTACTGCTTGGCCAGCTTCCACGCGCTCTCGACAGCCTCGCCGCCGCCGGTGGTGAAAAAGACGCGGTTGAGGTCGCCGGGGGCCAACCAGGCGAGCCGTTCCGCGAGCTGGACCGCCTGCGGGTGGGCGTAGGACCACAAGGGGAAAAAGGCCAGCTCAGCGGCCTGTGCTGCCGCCGCCTGCGCCAGCTCCACCCGACCATGACCGGCCTGTACGACGAACAGCCCGGAGAGCCCGTCGAGGTAGCGGCGCCCTTCGACGTCCCAGATGTAGGCGCCATCACCCTTGGCGATGACCGGCACGGAGCCACCCTGCTCGTAGGTCGAGTGCCGGGTGAAGTGCATCCAGAGGTGGTCGCGGGCGGACCCGGCCAGAGCGCTGTCGTCCAGGCGCTGCCACGGTTGCGGGCTGCTGGTCATGGAGGGGATCCCCTGTCAGGTGGTCAGGCGGGTCAGGTGGTCAGGCGGGTCAGGTGGTCAGGCGGGTCAGGTGGTCAGGTGCGGGACAGGTCGCTGTGTTTCGGCGGACCGACGACCGGTGTGGCGTCCAGGCCTTTTTTGAAGAACATCGGGTAGGCGACCTCGCAGACGATCATGACGACCACGCCCAGCAGCAGCGAGCCGATGCCCAGCAGGAACACGCCTCCCACTCCGTGGAAGGAGGTGGCGCCGTAGTCAGCGGCGTACATGTCCTTGGCGCTCTTGTAGAAGCACAGGGTCAAGATCACGGCGCCGGTGAGCGGCAGGACCCCCTTCACGAAGGCTTGGTGCACGCTTTTGGTCAGATCTGCGCGGTAGCGCCAGGCGCAGGCATAGCCGGTGAGCGCGTAGTAGAAGGCGATCAGCAGGCCCAAGGCCAGGATCGAGTCCGCCAGGACGTTGCCGCTGACGATGGCGAGACCGACGTAAAAGGCCACCGAGGCCACACCCATGGCGATCGTGGAGACCGTGGGCGTCTGGAAGGTCGGGTGCATCCGGGAGAACGACGCCGGGATCGCGCGGTGCACGGCCATCGACAGGGTGGTGCGCGCCGTCGGCAGGATGGTCGTCTGGGTCGAGGCCGCGGCCGAGGACAGCACCGCCAGGATCAGGATCTTGCCGAACGTCGAGCCCAGGACCTCGTTGCCGAGCACGGCGAGCACGTCGCCCTGGTTGTCCGGGTTGGTCAGCACGGCCAAGCCGGCGTAGGAGAGGCTGGCAACCGTGACGAGGACGTAGATGGCGAGCAGCGCAACGGTGGAGATGACGGCCGCGCGGCCGGGGGTCCGCGTGCGGTCGCGCGTCTCCTCGTTGCAGGCCACGGCGGTGTCCCAGCCCCAGTAGATGAACACCGCGAGCAGCACCCCGGTGGACAGGGCGCTGAACGACGGGACGTCGAAGGGGTTGAACCACGCTAAGGCCGGCTTGACCGCGCCCGCGGCGGCGTGGCCCGAGTAGACCTTGACCAGCGCGACAAGAGCGAAGATCGCCAACGCCAGGATCTCCACCGACAGCAGCAGGAACTGCAGCCGGGCCGAAATCTCGATGCCCCGATAGCAGACGTAGGTCAGCACGATGATCCAGATCGAGCCGACCAGAGCGGTCCAGAACGTGCTGGCTGCCAGGCCGTCCGCCCCGAAGAGCAAGAAGCCGTACTGTCCCGCGATCTGGGCCAGGTTGGCCATCACGACGATGTCGGCGACGATGATCCCCCAGCCGCCGAGCCAGCCGAGCCGCGGGCCGAACGCGCGCGACGCCCAAGTGAAGGTGGTGCCGCAGTCGGGGTCGTCGGCGTTGAGCTCCCGGTAGGCGTAGGCGATGCAGAACATCGGGATGAAGGCGAGCACCAAGATGGCGGGGGTCTGGAAGCCCACGGCCGCAGCGGCGAAGCCGATCGTCGCCGCCAGGCTGTAGCCGGGGGCCGTCGAGGAGACGCCGATGACCACGCTGGAGAGCAGGCCGAGCGCACCGGCCTTCAGTCCCTTGTCGGTGTCGACAGAAGGGGCGAGCGGCATGAAGGGCTCCAACGGGTAGAAAAGAGTGTCCACCACGGTTCTCGCAGATCTCGCGCGTTTTGACAAGGTTTTCCTGTGTTGAGAAACCTCTGTGTAGCGGATGCGGTACGACAGGGCCCTTGCGCAGGGGGCGTTGCCACAGCAGGATGGCCGCCACGACAAGGAGCTCTCATGCCGCTGGCACCCCGCACGCAGGGCCGTATCGGGCTCGCCGTGGCCGCCACCCCGGCTGCCCTGCTCGACGAGGTGGGCAAAGCGATCATGCGCCAGCTCCAGGAGGACGGGCGCCGGTCCTACACCGCCATCGCCGCAGCTGTCGGGCTGTCCGAGGCGGCGGTCCGCCACCGGGTCAAGGCGCTGATCGACAGCGGGGTCCTGCAGATCGTCGCCGTCACCGACCCGCTCACCCTGGGCTTCGGCGTCATGGCCAGCATCGGGGTGATGGTCACCGGCGACTCCCGCACAGTTGCTGATGCGCTCTCGCAGATCCCGGAGGTCGACTACTGCGTTCTCACCTCCGGCCGCTACGACCTGCAGCTCGAGGTCGTCTGCCGCGACAACGAGCACCTGCTGACCGTCCTGAACGACCGCATCCGCACCGTGGAGGGGGTGCGCGACACCGAGACCTCGATCTGCCTGCGCGTCCACAAGCAGACCTACAACTACGGGACCCCATGATGACGACCCCCGGCCCGCTGCTGCACCCCTTCGCCAAGCCGGCCGCCCCGGCCGCGTCTTTCACCCGGATGGTCCGCGGCGCCGGGGCGATCGTCTGGGACGAGGACGGCAACCGCTACGTCGATGGCATGGCATCGCTGTGGTACTGCAATGTCGGCCACGGACGGGCCGAGATCGCTGACGCCGTTGCTGCCCAGCTGCGCGAGCTGGAGACCTACCACTGCTTCGAGCGCTTCTCCAACCCGGCCGCCGAGCAGCTGGCAGCCAGGCTGGCAGGGCTCTCGCCGGTGCCGGGCAGCCGCGTCTTCCTGACGAGCGGCGGTTCCGAAGCCGTCGACACTGCCTTGAAGCTCAGTCGGGTCGCCCACGCGCAGGCCGGGCATCCCGAGAAGACCATCGTGGTCAGCCGTACGCCGAGCTACCACGGTGTGACCTACGGCGCTATGGCGCTGACCGGACTTCCCCTGAACCGCAGGGACTTCGGCAGCGGGATGGCCGACGTCGTACAGGTGGACAAAGACGACCTCGAGGGCGTACGCCGGGTCTTCCACGACAACCCCGGGCGGGTTGCCGCCGTTTTTGCGGAGCCGGTCATCGGTGCCGGCGGAGTCTGGCCACCAGCACCGGGCTACCTCGAAGGTCTGCGGACGCTCTGTGACAACTACGGCGCACACCTGGTGCTGGACGAGGTCATCTGCGGATTCGGCCGGCTGGGCAGCATGTTCGCCGGCGGGCACTACGGGGTGCAGGCCGACCTGACGACCTTCGCGAAGGGGGTCACCAGCGGCTACCTGCCGCTCGGCGGGGTGCTGGTCGCCCCGGCCGTGCACACCGCGCTCAGCGCCGACCCGTCCTTCGTGCTGCGTCACGGCTACACCTACTCCGGGCACGCTGCAGCCTGCGTAGCCGCCCTCGCCTGCCTGGACATCACCGAGCGGGAAGGCCTGGCTGACAAGGC
>JANLPD010000610.1:0-6413 GCA_031367045.1 Frankiales bacterium
TACACGACGAGGCAGTAGGTGAGCGCAGTCGCCCAGTCCGGGTCGATCCGCTCGCGCCACGAACGCCGAGCGGCGGTCAGGGCCATCGGGTCACTGTGGCATCCCGCGTCACCGCGCAGGGCCTGCCACACTCGCGGCCTGTGACGCTCCCTCGCCATCGGACCCGCCCCGTCGGCCTGGAGGCGACGCTCGCCTCGCTGGCCGGCCTGCTGCTCGCCGGCGTGCTTAAGTGGCCGGTCCTGCGTCACCTGCGCACCAGCGTGCCGGAAGACCTCGGTGACCCGCTGCTGCAGGCTTGGCAGCTGTCGTGGGGATCGCACGCGCTGCTGCACGCGCCGCTGCGCGTCTGGGACAGCAACACGTTCTTCCCGCTCGACCGGACCCTCGCATTCTCCGACTCGTTGCTCGGCTACGCCCCGCTGGGCCTGCTTTTCGGGACCAGCGCCGGGGGTGCGCTGGTCCGCTACAACAGCATCTTCCTGCTGACGTACGCGTTGGCGTTCACCGGGACCTACGCCCTGGCGCGACAGCTCGGGACAAGCCGCCTGGCTGCGGCGCTGGCCGGCGTCGGTTTTGCCTACGCCCCCTGGCACCTGGCACAGGAAGGGCACCTGCAGATCCTGTCCGACGGCGGGATCCCGCTGGCCCTCGCGCTGCTGGCGCGTGGGCACGGCTACGGCGGTACGACGCGGCGACCGCAACGGCCGCTGCTGGTGTTCGCAGGCTGGGCGGTCGCCGCCTGGCAGGTGACGATCGGGTTCGGGCTGGGACTGCAGTTCGGCTACCTGCTCGGCGTCCTCGCAATTGTCTACGGCGCCGGTTGGTTGCTTGCCCGACGCCGGGGCGGTGCCGCGGTCCCGAGCCGGCGGTTCGTCGTGGCCGAGCTCGCAGGCGCAGCGCTGTTCCTGGCCGTAGCGGCGAGCTTCGCCGGCCCATACCTGCAGGTCGCTCAGGATCACCCGGAGTCCAAGCGGACCGTCGGCGACCTGCAGCTTTTCTCGCCGCCGCTGGTGGGCTTCGCCATCGCACCGGGTGACAGCTGGTTGTGGGGTGACCTGCAGAAGTCCCGCCGGGATGCATTGCCGTTCCAGCCCGAGATGACGTTGGCCCCCGGCGGTGCGCTGGTGGTGCTCGCTGTGGCCGGCGGCCTGGTCGGGCGCTGGCCACTCCGCCGCCGGCTCGGGCTGGCAGCCGGTGCGGGACTGCTGCTCCTGTTGGCGATGGGTACCCGCCTGGCAGGCGGTCGCTACACCTACCTCGTCCTGTTTCACCACGCCCCCGGCTGGGACGGGATCCGCACGCCTGGCCGGCTCGTGGTACCCCTGACGCTGGCGCTGGCCCTGCTCGCGGCGATCGGCGTCGACCGGCTGCGCGACGTGGCCGGCCGCGCCGGGGTGGCCCGCTCGCTCGTCGCAGCCGGCGCCCTGGTCGTCGTCGGGCTGGAGGTCCTGGGCAGGACGCCGACGCCGGCCGCGCCGCTGCTGCCCGCCGCGCTGGACCGCGCCGCCGGCCCGCTGCTCGTCCTGCCGACCGACAGCTTCCACGACAACTGGGCCATGTACTGGTCGTCGGCTGGGCTCTACCCGATCGCCAACGGAAACAGCGGGTTCGTTCCGAGCGAGCTCGACACGCTCCGGGCCGGGGTGGCCGGCTTCCCGGACGCGGCTTCGGTGGCGGTGCTTCAGGCCAGCGGCATCCGCAAGGTGGTGCTGCTACCCGCCTACGCCGGTGGGTCGCCCTGGCAGGGCGCCGAGAGCAAGTCCATCAACGCGCTGCCCCTCACCCGCACCGTCCTGCGCGACGCGGTCGTCTACGAGGTCGCGCCGAGTGGCTGACCGGCTCCAGCCGCGACACGGGTGGTGTCGACCGGAAAACCGCCTCGCCGCTGTGGCAGGGATCGGGGCGCCACCGGCGAAGTGGTCGGCGAACCAGGGCGCAACCGCCGCCCTGGGCCCGAACCCCCCGGAGCCCCCGTGCGTCGTCCCTTCCTGTCCCGCCGGCTGGCTGCTCGCAGGGGCGCTGCCTTCCTGGGCGTGGGTGCGCTCGCCCTGACAGCCCTGCTGCCCGTCGCGTCCGCGAGCGCCGACGGCGCGTCGTACGACACGGGCGGTGCGGTGCGCAACATCTTGCCGCCGGGATCGCACGGCAACGTGAATACGGTCGAGGCCGCCCAGGTCGGCCCCTCGAGGACTGGTACGAGCACCACGCCGCACAACTTCGCCGACCAGCTCGAGATGTACGACGCGCTCGGCAAGGTCTCGCCGGGGCAGCTCGGCGAGAGTGACCTGGCCAGCTACTACAAGGACGCGGCGATCGACCTGCCCGCCGGCCAGGAGGTCTCGTCCGAGGCTCCACGGCCCGGCACCACCATCCGGCGGGACCGCTTCGGCGTGCCGTTCGTCGTGGGCGTGACGGCCGAGGACGTCGCGTTCGGTGCTGGTTTCGCGGGCACCGAGGACCGGATGTTCCTCACCGACCTGCTGCGCCACGTCGGCTCGTCGCGGACGGTGCAGTTCCTCGGCCCCGGCGCCGGCAACGTGGCGATGGACATCGGCCAGCTGCGCGTCGCCCCGTACACGCA
The DNA here is from genome assembly GCA_031367045.1 of Frankiales bacterium. Lineage (GTDB taxonomy): Bacteria > Actinomycetota > Actinomycetes > Mycobacteriales > SCTD01 > JANLPD01. The sequence goes on from JANLPD010000610.1 coordinate 2,582, forward strand.
GGCGGAGGCGCAGGCCCAGATCAGCTCGGTGCTCCAGCGTTACCCCAAGGAGGGGCCGTTGCTGCTGCGCCGGCTCGACGCCTTCATCGCCGGCATCAACGCCGCCCAGAACAAGCTCTGCCCGGCGGCCTTCGGGCTTCCGGTCGGTGGCGTCACCGGCGGGAGCACGCAGACCGGCGCGGGCTTCGGCCCCGACTGCCCGGTGGAGTACGCCGCCCTCGAGAAGCCCCCGACCGACTTCACCCGGGCCGACATCGTGTCGATCGCCTCGCTCGTCGGCGGCATCTTCGGTAGGGGTGGGGGCGGGGAGGCGGCCAACGCCCGCTGGCTGACCCAGCTCCAGGCGAAGTACGGCGACGCCCGCGGGTTGGCGCTGTTCGAGGACCTGCGAGAGCGTAACGACCCCGAGGCGCCGTCAACCGCCTCGGTCCGGTTTCCCTATGAAGGCAACAAGATCGACCGCACTGCGCCCGGGGCGGCGGTCCCAGACCTGACCGGTCCGACCGCCTCGGGCACCGGCGCCGACGCCGGCTCGACCAACCTGACCATCCCGCCGCCGGCCAGCCCAACGGCCCCTGTTGCTGCGGACTACGGCGTCGTGAGCACCCCGTGGGGGCGGCTGGACCTCGGCCTGCGCCCGCATGGCATGTCCAACGCGCTGCTCGTGGACGCCAAGCACTCGGTGTCGGGCCACCGACCGTCGTCTTCGGCCCGCAGACCGGCTATGTCACCCCGCAGCTGCTCACCGAGGTGTCGTTACGGGGTCCCGGCATCGCCGCTCGTGGGGTGTCGTTCGCGGGAACCCAGCTCATCGTCGAGCTGGGGCACGGTATCGACTACGCCTGGTCGGCCACCTCGGCTTCGAGCGACAACGTCGACACCGTCGCCGAGCGGCTTTGCAACACCGACGGGTCAGCGCCGACGGTCAGCTCGACGTCCTACCTCGTGGGCTCGACGTGCACCCCGATCGACTCCTACGTCCACACCGAGACCGGCGTGCCCTCGGCTACGGGCCTGCAGGGGCCCTCGATTGTCAAGCTCCAGGTGCTGCGCACCCGGCACGGCATCGTCACGTCCCGGCTCACCGTCGGCGGCAAGCCGGTCGCCCTGGTGACCCAGCGGTCGACGTACACGCATGAGCTGGACTCGGCCGTGGGCTTCGCCCGGGTCAACGACCCCGACTTCGTGTCCTCGGCGGCGACGTTCCAGCAGGCCTTCGACGCGGTCGACTACACGTTCAACTGGTTCTACGTCGACGACCGCGACATCTCCTACTTCGGCTCCGGGCTGATCCCGATCCGGCCGGCCACCGTCTCGGCCGACCTGCCGCGCTGGGGTGACCCGGCCTACGACTGGCAGGGCTATGTCGGTTTCGCGGGCCACGCCCGCCAGACCAACCCGCCTTCGGGCTACCTCGTGTCCTGGAACAACAAGCAGGCACCCGGGTTCTCCGCGGCCGACAACGAGTGGGGTTACGGCCCGGTCTACCGCTCGCAGCTGCTCGAGGAGCGGATTGTTGCGCGCCTGTCGGGCGGCAAGAAGATCAGCCGCCCGCTCCTCGTGGAGGCCATGGCGGACGCCGCCACGGTCGACCTGCGCGGCGAGGTGCTGCTGCCGCTGATGTTGCGGGGGCTCGGCAACGACAGCTCGCCTGAGGTCGCGCTGCTCCGCCAGTGGGTCACCGATGGTGCGCACCGGGTGGATAGGCCGCGCGTCGGGGCCTACGGCGATCAGGCCGCGATCGCGCTGTTCGACAGGTGGTGGGAGGACGGCAACCAGTCCGTCGCCCGCGATGTCCTGCGGCCGGCGCTTGGCGACCTTGTCGACGCGCTGCCCCAAGGCATCGACGACCATCCGCGCCAGGGTCGTGGCTCATCCTGGAATGGCGTCGCCTGGTACGGCTATCTGTCCAAGGACCTGCGCCGCGTTCTCGGCGCGAAGGTCGTGGCGCCCTACTCCACGAGCTACTGCGGGGCGCCGGCGGCCTGCCGCACCGTTCTTCGCGCGTCGCTGACCGGCGGGGTGCAGCGCGCACTGGCCGCCCAGGGCGTCGCCTCGGTCGGGGCGCTGACCTACGACAAGCACCTCGACGACATCCGTGCGACGACCGCCGGCCTGGTCGGGACGCGCCCGATCGACTGGCAGAACCGGCCGACCTTCCAGCAGGTCGTGACGTTCACCGCCCACCGGCCGCGGTTGGCGTCCGGGCCGGCTGTGTCCGGGCCAGCTGTGTCCGGGCCAGCTGTGTCCGGCGGGACATCGTTGGCGGCGTGCCGATGACGGTGCGGACCGCCGGGCTACGCGGGGAGCTGCGACCTCAGGTAGGCGATGTCGGCGGACTGGCCGTCGATGCCGCCGGGTGTCTCGACGACCACGGGAGCGCCGGCAGCGGCCACCACCGCGACCAGCACGGCCGGGTCGATGGAGCCTGCGCCGAGGTTGGCGTGCCGGTCGGCCCCGCTGGCGAAGGCGTCCCGTGAGTCGTTGCAGTGCACGAGGTCGATCCGCCCGGTGATCGCCTTGACCCGCTCCACGACCGTGACGAGCTCCTCGCCGCCGGCGTGCGCATGGCAGGTGTCCAGGCAGAAGCCGACGCCGTCGAAGTGCCCGATCGCTTCCCACAGCCGCGCGATTGCGTCGAGCCGCCGGGCCATGGCGAAGTCGCCGCCGGCGGTGTTCTCCACCAGCACGGGCAGCGGGCACGGCATCCGCTCGAACGTCTTCACCCAGTTGGCGATCCCGACTGCCGGGTCCTCGCCCTTCGTGACGTGGCCGCCGTGCACGATCAGCCCCTTGGCGCCCAGCCCGGCCGCGGCGGCGGCGTGCTGGCCCAGGATCTTGCGGGACGGGATCCGGATCTTGTTGTTCGGCGAGGCGACGTTCACGATGTACGGCGCATGTACGTACAGCGCCACCTCGTCCTGCGGCGCGATCGTCGGCACGACCGGCGGCTTCCAGTCTTGTGGGTCCCCGAGGAAGAACTGCACGAGGTCGGCGCCGCGCGCGGCCGCCTCTGCGAGCGGGTCGGCCTGGTCGACGTGCGCCCCGATCTGCATCATCACCAGACGGTACGACGTGCACAGGTGCGATCATCGTGGGATGACCAAGAGGCGGGCGTACGCCGCAGCAGCGCTGCTCGGCGCCCTGCTGCTAGCCCTCCTGGGTGCCGCTCTCGTCGGGGCAGCACCCGCCGGTGCTGCGACTGCGACGGTCACCCTCAGCGCAAAGGGACCGACACCGGATTCGGTCACCATCTCGGTGGGAGACACGGTCACTTTCACCAACGCGGACCTGCGCGAGCACGTTGTGACGAGCTCGAAGACGAGCATGAGCGTGTCCTGGACCTACGGCCCCCAAAGAGTGGAGAGCGGGAAGTCCCAAACGACGCCTGCGTTCACGCAGCCAGGGACCTACACGTACAGCGACCAGGGGGGACTGCTGCCGCCGGCGATGGGCACCGTCGTCGTGCAGGCGTCGACGCCGTCCGCGACTCCCTCCGCCACGAGCACCCCTTCGCCCAGAGCTTCGAGCAGGGCCTCGAGCGGCAGCAAAGCATCGAACGGCCAGCCGAAGTTCGGCAGTGCGCCGGCGACCAGCGCCGGAGCAAGTCCGACCGGGGCCCCGGCGCTGCCGTCCGGCCTGTCCCCGTTCCGCGGTGGCTTCCTGCCTGCGGGAAGCCTGCCCGCCGGCCCACCGGATCTTGGCCCGCAGCTCGCACCGCCGCTCGCCGGCGAGAGCCCGGGCCTTCCCGAGCTGAGCGAGAGCGCGGTGGCGAATGCGACGGCCGGCAAGGGGTCGGTCAACAACCGGAACCCGCAGCAGGCTTACGGCC
>JANLPD010000618.1:0-8769 GCA_031367045.1 Frankiales bacterium
GCGGCCAGCCGGTCCAGCCGGCCGGTGATGACGAGCCCGCCGCTGGTCGGCGGTGGGGCGGGTCACTCCGGGGTGGGCGGCAGCGTGCACGTCTACGCGACAGGTTTCCGCGCCTCGCCCTACACCGACGTCAAGCCGGCGGGTGACGGCACCGGGACTGCGGGGCGGCGGCGCCCAGGCACCGGGGCGCCCCGCAAGCTGTGGCACTCCAGCCCAGGCAGCTCGGGCCGCTGAGTCGTGCCCGCCACAGTCGTGCCGCCCGCAGCCCGTCAGCCTCTAGGCTCGCCGACAGACGTGCCGCCCCTTGCGGCGCCCGGTCGAGGAGCAGCGTGGCCCATCCCCCAGGTCCTACCGGCCGTGCTGCTGGGCCGGCCGGCTCTGCGCGCACCGCGGTCGTCTGGGAGGTGCTGTCCGCAGCTCTCGCCGAGGCCGATCCGGCGGGAGGCGGCCTGGACGTCGTCGACGCGGGCGGTGGCACCGGCGGGTTCGCCGTCCCGCTGGCCGCTGCTGGCCACCGGGTCACCGTCGTCGACCCCAGCCCCGACTCGCTTGCCGCACTCCAACGCCGCGCCGCCGAGCGGGGACTCGGCGACCGGGTGGTTGCGCTCCAGGGAGACCTGGCCGACCTCGGGGCGCTCGTCGCGCCAGCCAGCACTGACCTCGTCCTGTGCCACAGCGTCCTTGAGGTCGTTGACGACCCCGCCGACGCGCTCGCTGCGGCGGCCGCTGTCCTGCGGCCTGGCGGGCGGCTCAGCCTGCTCGTCGCCAACCGCGACGCGGCCGTCCTCGCCCGTGCCCTCGCCGGCCGACCGGACGAAGCCGCCCACGTCCTCACCGACCCGGCAGGGCGCTGGGGTGCAGCCGACGGCGTCGCGCGCCGATGGACGCCGGACCAGGTCAGCCGGCTGGTCGAGGCTGCCGGCCTGCGGGTCGAGCAGGTCCACGGTGTCCGCGTCGTCGCCGACCTGGTACCGAGCGCCGTCCTGGACGCCGAGCCGGGCGCTGCCGCTGCCCTGCTCGCGCTGGAGCGCACACTGTCCGACCGTGCACCCTTTCGTGACCTGGCGACCCAGCTGCACGTCCTCGCCACCACCCGCTGAGCTCCGGTGAGCAGGGGCCCGTGCATGAGCAGGGGCTTTGCATGAGCAGGGGCCAGCTCCGCCCGATCGGGCCGCCCCAGGGCCCGCCCGGCGACGACACCGGCTGCACGGTGCTGCACGTCGACATGGACGCTTTCTACGCGAGCGTCACCCTGCTGGAGCACCCCGGGCTCGTCGGTACCCCGGTGATCATCGGCGGAGGGGGGACCCGTGGGGTCGTGCTGTCCGCGACCTACGAGGCACGCGCCTTCGGCGTCCACAGCGCTATGCCGATGATCCGGGCCCGGCGGCTGTGCCCCCAGGCGACGGTTCTGGCGCCGGAGTTCGCCGCCTACCAGCGCGCCTCGGACGGTGTCATGGAGGTGTTCCGCGCGGTCACGCCCCTGGTCGAGCCCATCTCGCTCGACGAGGCCTTCCTTCAGGTCAAGGGCGCTGCCCGGCGGCTCGGAACGCCGCGCCAGGTCGGTGAGTGGATCCGGGCTACCGTCCAGGACGAGCAGCGGATCACCTGCTCGGTAGGGGTGGCGAGCACCAAGTTCGTCGCCAAGCTCGCCTCGGCGCGGTGCAAGCCGGACGGCCTGCTCGTTGTGCCTGCCGACGCCGTTGTGGCGTTCCTGCACCCGCTGCCGGTGGGAGCGCTGTGGGGCGTGGGGGAGAAGACCGAGGACGTCCTGCGCAAGCTCGGCCTGCACACGGTCGGCGACATCGCCCACACGCCCGTGTCGACGCTGCACCGGGCTCTCGGACCCGCGGTCGGAGGCCACCTGTCGGCACTGTCATGGGGCCGCGACGAGCGGGTAGTGGTCCCGCACGAGCCCGACAAGAGCATCGGCGCAGAAGAGACGTTCTCGGTCGACGTGGACGACCCGGTCGTGGTCGCCCGCGAGCTGCTGCGCCTGTCCGAGCGCACCGCAGCTCGGCTGCGAGCCTCGGCGCAGGTCGGCCGGACCGTCTCCCTCAAGATCCGCTTTGCCGACTTTCAGACGATCACCCGCTCCAAGACGCTTGCCGACCCGACCGACGTGGGCCGGACCGTCTATGAGACCGCCCTGGGTCTCTACGAGGCGCTCGGGCTCGAGCGGGCCCGGCTGCGTCTCGTGGGTGTGCGGGTCGAGGGCATCGTCGCCGCCTCCGAGCAGCCACGACAACTGCTTCTGGGGGAGCGCGACAACGGCTGGCGGGAGGCCGAGCAGGCAGTGGACAAGGCCTCGCGACGCTTCGGGGCAGGCGCTGTGAGACCCGCTGCACTGGTCGAACCGGGCGCTGAGAACCGGTCGGGACCCGGGCCTTCCGGCGGGCCCTCGAGGAGCTCTTTGAGACGTCTGTGAGAACCCGGAACGAACCAGTATCCCCTCTCGTCTTTCCCAGCGGGCTTTACCCTCGTATCGTGGAGCCTGCAGACCCGGATCCCCGGGGCTGGTCCGCGTTGGTCGTCCCTCGAGGGAGGCAGTCCGTGCCGCTCTCCGAGCACGAGCAGCGACTGCTCGACCAGATCGAGCGCGCCCTCTACCAGGAGGATCCCAAGTTCGCTTCGGCCGTGCGGTCGACCGACCTGCGCAGCCATACCCGCCGCCGCCTGATCCGGGCGATTGTGGTGCTGGTGCTGGGCTTTGGCCTCATGTTCGGTGGTGTTGTCGCCAGCAACTACGTCCTCGGCATCGTCGGCTTCGTCGTGATGGTTGGTGCGCTGCTCCTGGCCATGACGGGCATGAAGCGCCCGGGCGGACAGCCTGCGTTGCGGCTCGTCGGCGGTGGGCATCGAGAGGGTCGCGAGCGCCAGCGGCGTCCCGAGCGACCGGGTCACGCCCCGAAGCCGCCGCGCCCGACCGGCTCGCTCACCGAGCGGCTCGAGGAGCGATGGCGTCGCCGCTGGGATGAGCGCGGCCGGTAGGCCCGACCGCTCAAAACTGTTGTCCGCGTGCGCGGACGGTCCGCCCGTTGTTGCAGGTGGTTCGCTGAGGAGCTGTTGATGGCGGTCAGGATCGCGCTGACCGTCGACTGCGCGGACCCCGACCGACTGACCCGGTTCTGGGCGCCGGCTCTGGGCTACGTCCTACCGCCGGCCCCGGCCGGGTTTGCCACCGGTCGGACTACCGGCGCGAGGTCGGGGTTCCCGAAGACGAGCCCTACATGGGCGACGACAGGCTGGTCGACCCAGCAGGAAACGGCCCAGGGCTGTGGTTCCAGCAGGTTCCCGAGGGCATGGTCGTGAAGAACCGACTGCACCTCGACCTCCAGATCAGCGGCGGGTGCGACCTCCCGATGGCGACCCGCCGGGCCCGCGTGGATGCGGAGGTCTACCGGCTTGTCCCAGGAGGAGCAGCGGTTGCCAGGGTTTTGGAGCCGGAGCGTCTGGACCACTGCGCCGTGGTGATGCAGGACCCGGAAGGCAACGAGTTCTGCGTCGGTTAGGCCGGCCGCCGTGCGGCAGTGGGTCTGCTTCTGGACAGACCTCGGCGTGCGAGATGAAGCATCGCCAGCCGCACGCCGCGAGGTTGCAGTGCCGCCGACCCGGGCTGGCATCGATGTCGGCCTCCGACCTGCCAAGCGACGACGGCCCGACCATCCCTACGGGGGACGCGCTGGTGCTCGGGCAACTCCTGCTGAGCGGGCGGTGTCCTGCCTGGGGAAGCCTGCCTCCTGGAAGGGACGCCGCCGTGTTCACCGTCTGTCCGCTCCCCAGCCCGATGTCCGCCGATGCCGAGCAGTCCGCGCTCAGCTGCACGTCCTTGGGCGGCGAGCCCTGCCGCCGGTGCCTCACCGACGCCGAGCCGGGCGAGCGCCTGCTGCTGCTGTCCTATGACCCCTTCTTGGGTGACAGCCCCTACCGCTGCGCCAGCCCCGTCTTCGTCCACGCCGAGAAGTGCAAGCCGTTCGACGGCCCCGGGTTGCCCGAGCAGCAGCGCCGCCGCCTGCTGTCGGCTAGGGCGTACGACGACTTGCACCTCATGTTCGACGCGGACATCGTCGCGGGCGCCGCTCTTCCCGAGCTGCTCGAGCGCTTCTTCAACTCGGCCGCTGTTTCCTATGTCCACCTGCACTACGCCCGCCAGGGGTGCTTCGCCGCTCGGGTCGACCGAGCCTGATCGGGCGGTCTTCGGCGTGCCTACGTTTGAGCCCCGCGACGTCGGTGCGACCGATCAAGTGATCACGATCACGCAGCGGCCTCCGGTGATCCGGAACAGCCTGCGTCACAGCGCGTTGTCCGGGATAGACCCGTAGGCCTCATACGTGCATCAGCGTCGGCGGCCCACCCGCCCGCGACGAAGGAACCTTGTGCCGCACACCCCGCAGGACCCGCCCCGGCGCCACCGCCGGGCCGGCCGCCCCGCCGGAGCTGCCACCGCGGCACCTGCCCAGCCAATAATTTCCCCGCAAGGAACACCGGCCCCGAGCGGGCACGGCCCCGCCCGGCCGCGCGTTGCGTCACCCGCCCGGCCGCGCGTTGCAGCCCCCGCCCAGCCGCGCGTTGCGACACCCGCCGCGTCGCCGCCAGCGCACCGGGCCGGCAAGGCCGTTCCGGTCGCGGCGGTGGTAGGTCCGTCCGCAAGCTTCGCCGACCTCGGCGTACCAGCTCTGCTCGTGACTGCGCTGCAACGGGACGGGATTGAGGTGCCGTTCCCGATCCAGCTGGCGACGCTGCCTGACACGCTGGCTGGCCGTGACGTACTCGGGCGGGGCCGCACGGGAAGCGGCAAGACGCTTGCGTTCAGCCTGCCCCTGGTGGCTCGGCTCGTGGCCGGCACACGTGCGCCGAAGAAGCCCCGTGCTCTCGTCCTCGTGCCGACGCGCGAGTTGGCAAACCAAGTGCTCGCCGTGGTGGCGCCGCTGGCCAAGGTGGCCGGGCTCACGTCCACCGTGGTGTTCGGCGGGGTAGGCCAGAACCCTCAGGTGAAGGCGCTCGCGCCGGGTGTGGATGTGCTCATCGCCTGTCCGGGGCGGCTCGAAGACCTCATCGGGCAGGGCTTCTGCGACCTGTCGGCCGTCGAGATCACGGTCCTCGACGAGGCCGACCACATGGCCGACCTCGGCTTCCTGCCGGCTGTGAAGCGGCTGCTCGACCGCACCCCCCAGGTAGGCCAGCGGATGCTCTTCTCGGCCACCCTGGACAACGGCGTCGACGTCTTGGTGAAGCGCTACCTGGACCGGCCGACCACCCACTCGGTAGATCCGGCCATCGCCCCTGTCTCGACGATGACCCACCACGTCTTCAGCGTCAGCGCCGCGGACAAGCCCGCCGTCGTGCATGCGCTGGCTTCCGGGCAGGACCGCAGCCTGCTGTTCATGCGCACCAAGCACACGGCAAAAAAGCTGGCCAAGCAGCTCACCGCAGCCGGCATCCCGGCCGTTGAGCTGCACGGCAACCTCAGCCAGGGCACCCGCGAGCGCAACCTGTCGGCCTTCACCGAGGGGAGCGTCCGGGTGCTCGTGGCGACCGACATCGCGGCGCGCGGCATCCACGTCGACGATGTGGCGCTGGTCGTCCACGTCGACCCCCCGACCGAGCACAAGGCCTACCTGCACCGTTCCGGGCGTACGGCCCGCGCCGGCGCCGGCGGCACCGTCGTCACGCTCGCGCTGCCGGATCAGACGGGGGAGGTGCGCGCCCTCGCCAAGCAGGCGGGCATCCGTCCCACCACGGTCACGGTCCGTCCCGGCGACGGCGCGATCACTGACGTGACAGGACCTCCGGCCCAGTACGTCGAGCCGGCGCCGGTTGTGGCGGAGCCTGCTCGCGGCCCGCGTACCCCGTCCTCCCGCAAGTCCAAAGCGACCACAGGTGCGGCGCCGGCCAAGAGCGGGACCAAGACCGCGAAGCCCCGCACCCAGTCCGCGGGGCCAGCGCGCACCCGCGCAGAGCTCGCAGCAAGGGCCGGGCAGACCTCGACGGCGCGCCGCGGTCGCAGCCGCTGAGCCGGAGCCGAGCCGAGACGGGCGAGTCGGGCGAGGCGGGCTGGGTGGGCTGGGTCTGGCTGGGTCGCGACGAGCCGCCCTCGCTCCCGGGTCGTATCGGGAGGCTGTGTCGCGTCAAGTCTGGTGTCTTGCATGATCGGGGCCGTTGATCGCGGTTAGCCGGGCGTCCGGAACCGTGATCACCGGCCCCGATCTTGCTGAGTTGTGGAGTGCAGGGGCCGGCTGGGTCGGATCGGGGCCCTGAGCGATCCGGGACGCGATCGGCGCGCCGCACGTCCACGGGTAGCGGGTGTGGTCCTATTTGCAGAATGCGGCACCGAGCACTTCACCGAGTTGCCACTGCAGTGGTGACCGGCAGCCTGCTGCTGCTCACCGGCTGCGCACAAACGGCGCATCCGCGTGCCACGAAAGCCGCCCTGCCCGTGGAGCAACCCGGCGAGGCGACGACACCGGTCACCGGGCCGACGGGAGTCCCTTCGACGTTCGCAGCCGGTCAAGGGGTGCGGATCCTGAGCCATTTCCCGACGACGGAGCCGGTCGTCTATGTCGGGATCGACGACGGCAACGTCCGGCTGCCGGAGGTGGCCCGGATGATCCAGGAGCGCCACCTGCCGGTCAGCCTGTTCATCGTCAGCGACGTCGCGGCCGAGGATCCAGCGTATTTCCGAGGGATCGTCAACGCCGGCGCCTTCGTCGAGGACCACACGATGACGCACCCCCTTCTGACGCGGCTGTCACAGGCTGGGCAGCAACGGGAGATCTGCGGCGGCGCCAATCGCGAGCAGGAGCTGTTCGGGCGACGTCCCACCTTGTTCCGGCCACCCTACGGCGCTTACAACGCGGCGACCCTGCGGGCCATGCGCGCGTGCGGGCTGGACACCCTCGTCCTGTGGGACGTGGCGGTGAACGATGGTGTCGTACAGTTTCAGTCCGGTCGGCACCTCAAGCCGGGCGACATCGTCCTCATGCATTTTCGCAAGTCTGGCGTTGCTGACCTCTCAGCCCTGCTGAGGGCGGTCGAGGAGCAAGGGCTGCACATCGGCTCGTTGCTGGAGGCGGTGGCGAAGCTGCCCCCGCCGGCGGCCCTGCCGCTCCTGCCGCCGGTGACTACTGCGGAACGCACCCAAGGCCCGGTACGCCGACAGAGCACCGCACCCTTGCCGCGTCGGACAAGGAGCCCCCGTCCGCTACCGACCACGACTTCTTCGCGCCCGGCGTCGGCCTCGGCGACGGCCGTCCCGTCGAGAAGTGCCGCCCCGCAGCCTTCGCAGCGGTCGAACTCACCTGCACCGAGCCCGGCCCACAGGGCGACCCCTGCTGCCTCCCGATCTGCGTGATCGGGGCTGCTGAGAGCGGTTGAGAACCCCTGCCAACCGCGATCAGAGCCCGATCTTTCGCCCCTATCGCTGGGCACCAGCAAGCGGCTGCCCGACGATGCCGGACAGCCGCTTCAGTCACCTGGTGACGGGTGCAACCGTTACCGGGTCGGGAGCTTGGAGGTGGTGGTGCTCACTGCCGGCTGGGCATACGGGTCAGCCGGGTAGGCAGCGGTCGCGGACGTCGAGGACGGCGATGAGGACGACGCAGTCTGCTTGATCTGCTGAGCCTCGGTTGACGCGCGCTCGAGCATGCCGTCCCAACGCTGCTGCATGGGCTTGATCAGGCCACCGCCCACACCGACGATCGTAACGCCCGCGATGATGGCGAGGGCCGTGTAGAGGACCGCGTTCGTGATGTTCGTGGCGATGCCGACCTCGTCAAGCGCGGCCTTGGCGAACAGCACCATCACAAGCGTGCCGACGGCAGTACCCAGTCCGGCGCCGTAGGACAGCCCGCCGAGGGTGTTTGTCACGAGACTCTTGATCGCCCCAGCGAGGGCAGCGCCGATGACGATCAGCACGATCGCCACCAGGATCTTGGGGATCAAGGCGATGAAGGCGGCCAGTGGCGCGGTGAGGGCGACGATGCCCAGAACGCCGATCGCTGCGGACAGCACCGGGAGGAAGATGGCGAAAAAGACCAGCTTGGCGACGATGTCGCTTGCGTCGTACTGGCTCTTGGCGAGCGCCTTTGCGATCCCGCCGCGCTCCACCGTCTTGTCGAAGCCAGCCTTTTCCAGAAGTTTGTTGACGATCTTTGCGATGACTTTGGCGATGAGGTAGCCGACCAGCAGAATCACCAGGAAGCCGATGAACTTGGGGATGAAGGTGGCGACGGTGCGGAACCCGTCTGTGACGGCACCGCCTACGTCGACGGCGGCGAGGGGGGTGGCGCTCATGGGTCAGGTCCTGTCTGTCGAAGAGTGGCTTTGCGCCGGCTTTCTTCCCGTGAACTCCGACCTCGCACCTACCCTGGCGGTGACAAAACCGTGTCGTGACGGGGAAAGCGCCCCCGAGCCGGTTTATGAGTTTTTGACTAGTTTGTTCTTGGGTGGGACAGCACCCGAGCGGCGCGGCCCAGCCGGCCGAGGATGTTGTCGAAGCCGTCAAGCAGGTCGGCGACCCGCCCGCCGATCCCGGCGCTGAACCACGCGATCGTCGCCGGGGGCAGCAACAAGGCGCGCCACCGCTGCGCCGGTCGGGCCGTGCGTCGTAGTGCGGCGCGCACGATGCGCACATCAGGCGCCAGCCCCGCGCCGACCAGATCGCCGGGCAGATCGCCTCCGGGCGGTGCGTAGCGCGCCCGCTCCGCAGCGCGAGCCACCCGCTCCAGGGCGACGGACGGCGATCCGGGGGTGTTCTCCGGGCCGAGATCG
>JANLPD010000670.1:0-9371 GCA_031367045.1 Frankiales bacterium
CTCAAGTACGACAGCGTGCTCGGCCGCTTTCCCGGAATGGTCGAGCACGACGGCGCTGCCATCTCCGTCGACGGCAAGAAGCTCGTCGGCTTCGCGGAGCGCGACCCCGCCAGCATCAGGTGGGGCGATGTGGGCGTGGACGTCGTCATCGAGTCGACCGGGTTTTTCACCAAGGCCGCTGACGCCCGCAAGCACGTCGACTCCGGCGGCGGGAAGAAGGTCATCATCTCCGCGCCGGCCACCGACGAGGACCTCACCGTCGTCATGGGCGTCAACGACGACAAGTACGACGGCTCGCAGACCGTCCTGTCGAACGCCTCCTGCACGACCAACTGCGTCGCCCCGATGGCCAAGGTCCTCCACGACAGCTTCGGCATCGAGAACGGCCTGATGACCACGATCCACGCCTATACGGCCGACCAGAACCTGCAGGACAACGTCCACAAGGACCTGCGCCGCGCGCGCGCCGCTGCCCTGAACATCGTCCCGGCCTCCACCGGTGCCGCGAAGGCCACCGCGCTCGTGCTGCCGGAGCTGAAGGGCAAGCTCGACGGGTTTGCGCTGCGCGTCCCGGTCCCGACCGGATCGGTCACCGACCTGGTCGTCACGCTGACGAAGCCGGCCACCAGGGACGAGGTCAACGCCGCCTTCAAGACGGCCAGCCAGGGTGGCCTGTCGGGCTACCTCGTCTACACCGAGGACCCGATCGTCTCCTCGGACATCGTCACCAGCCCGGCCTCCTGCACGTTCGACTCGCTGCTCACCATGGCCAAGGGCAACCAGGTCAAGATCGTCGGCTGGTACGACAACGAGTGGGGCTACAGCAACCGGCTCGCCGACCTCACCGTGCTCGTGGGCTCGAAACTGTCGGGGCCAGACTCGGTTGGTCCAGACTCGGGTAGCACAGCCTCGGCCTCGTGAGGACCCTCGACTCCCTGGGTGAGCTGAGGGGCCGCACGGTCCTTGTCCGCTCGGACCTCAACGTCCCGCTCCGGGACGGGTCCATCGCCGACGACGGGCGCATCCGGGCCAGCCGTCCCCTGCTGCGCGACCTGGTGGCACGCGGCGCCCGGGTCGTCGTCCTCGCCCATCTGGGTCGTCCGAGCGGCCAGCCGGACCCGGCGTACTCCCTGCGCCCGGTCGCCGAGCGACTCGGTGAGCTGCTCGGTCAGCCGGTGCCCCTCGCCGCCGACGTCGCTGGTCCCGCAGCGCGGGAGACGGTCGGCGCACTGGGCGATGGGCAGCTCTGCCTGCTGGAGAACGTCCGCTTCGAAGCAGCGGAGACCGCTCCGGACGACGAGGAGCGCGGCGAGCTCGCCGACCGTCTCGCCGCTCTCGCGGACGCCTACGTGGACGACGCCTTCGGGGCGATCCACCGCAAACACGCCAGCGTGTACGACGTCGCGCTGCGGCTCCCGCACGCTGCCGGTCCACTCGTGGTGGCCGAGGTCGCGGTCCTAAACCGGCTCACGGTCGCCCCGGAGCGGCCCTACGTCGTCGTGCTCGGCGGCTCCAAGGTCAGCGACAAGCTGGCTGTCATCGACGCGCTGCTGCCGAAGGTGGACGCGCTCGTGGTCGGCGGCGGCATGTGCTTCACGTTCCTGGCAGCCCAAGGCCATGGCGTCGGCAGCTCACTGCTGGAGGTCGACCACCTCGATGCCTGCCGGCGCTTGCTGGAGACCGGGAAGATCATTCTCCCGGTCGATATCGTCGCGGCGACGTCCTTCGCTGCCGACGCTGACCACGACGTCTTCGCTGCCGACGCCATCCCGGCCGACCGGATGGGCCTGGACATCGGCCCACGAAGCGTCCAGCTCTTCGCGGCCGCCCTGAAGGGAGCCCGGACGGTGTTCTGGAACGGCCCGATGGGTGTGTTCGAGATGGCTCCCTACGCCGAAGGCACGCGCGGCGTCGCCGAGGCTGTCGCAGCCCTGTCCCCTGGCGGTGGCGGCTCTTCACCGAGTGGGCCAACACCGAGTGGGCCCGCACCGGGTGCGCTGACCGTCGTCGGTGGCGGCGACAGCGCCGCTGCCGTCCGTGCGCTCGGGATCGGGGAGGACCGCTTCACCCACATCTCGACCGGGGGTGGCGCGAGCCTGGAGATGCTCGAGGGCAAGGTGCTCCCGGGTCTCGCAGTCTTGGAGGACTAGTGGCCGGCCCGACCGCGAGGCGCCCGCTCATGGCGGGCAACTGGAAGATGAACCTGAACCACCTCGAGGCCATCGCCCTGGTCCAGAAGCTGGCGTTCAGTCTGTCCGACAAGGACTTCGAGGCAGTCGATGTGGCGGTCCTGCCACCCTTCGTTGACTTGCGCAGCGTCCAGACGCTCGTCGATGGCGACAAGCTCAGGATCGTCTACGGGGCGCAGGACCTCTCCCCGCACGACCGGGGGGCGCACACCGGCGACATCTCCGGCGCCATGCTCGCCAAGCTCGGCTGCACCTACGTCGTCGTCGGCCACAGCGAGCGCCGCGCCGACCACGACGAGGACGACGCGCTGGTCAACGCCAAGGTGAGGGCGGCGTCGCGGCACGCCCTCGTGCCGATCCTGTGCGTGGGCGAGCGCCTTCCAGTGCGCCAGGCGGGCGGCCACCTCGCGCACTGCCTGGGCCAGCTCAGCGGCGCCCTTGCCGGGGTCCCGGCCGACGTCGCCGGCTCGCTGGTCGTCGCCTACGAACCCGTCTGGGCGATCGGCACCGGCGAGGTGGCGACGCCGCAGGACGCGCAGGAGGTCTGCGCCGCCCTGCGGGCAGAGCTGTCCGAGCTGTACCCCGGCGACCTGGCCGACGGGGTGCGCGTGCTGTACGGGGGGTCGGTGACGTCGAGCAACGTCGCCGCTCTCATGGAGCAGCCGGACGTGGACGGGGCGCTCGTCGGCGGCGCCAGCCTGGCCGCCGAGGAGTTCGCGAAGATCTGCCGGTTTGGCCGCTGAGCCGCCGCCGGTCACAAATCAGTCACGATCGGGCGCCGTCTGGGCAAACAGCGTTCCAACGCGTGTTGCAAGTGGTTACTGTCCGGTCTGGGTGGTGTCACACGACCCATCTCATCCCGCCCGGGCGAACCCCGGTCGGATCGTCCCGTTTGGGCGCGGCCGCGTCCTGAGAGGTGGAGACTTGCTCAAGAACCGGAGAGGGCTCGCAACGGCGGCCCTGGTGACCGGACTGGCGCTGACTGCGGCTGCCTGTGGCAGCAGCAGTGGCCCGAGCACCGGTGGTACGAAGGCCTCGGACGCCAAGAAGGGCGGCACGCTCAAGCTCCTCGGCGGGGGCGACATCGACCACATGGACACCGCCAGCGCCTATTACACGGTCAGTTACACGTTGCTGCGCGCGATCTCGCGGCAGCTCGTCAGCTACCCGAACGACGCGGACGACACCAAGGCCAACACGCCGGTCCCGGACATGGCCGAGTCGATCGCGGCGCCGACCAACGGTGGCAAGACCTATGAGTTCACCATCAAGGACGGCGTGAAGTGGGACACCACCCCGGCCCGTCAGGTGACCGGTGCTGACGCCGTCCTGGGCTTCAAGCGACTGTGCAACCCGGTCCAGCCGACCGGTGCGCTCGGCTACTTCAGCGGTGTCATCGTCGGTATGAAGGAGTATTGCGCCGGGTTCGCCAAGGCACCGAGCACAATCCCGGGCATCAAGGACTACATCACCAAGAACGAGATCTCCGGGATCACGGCCAGCGGCAACAAGGTCACCATCAATCTGGTGCAGCCGGCCGGTGACTTCCTGAACATCCTCGCTCTCCCGTTCTCCTCCCCGGCGCCAGTCGAGCTGCTGAACTACATCCCCGACTCGCCGGAGTTCCGCCAGCACTTCGTCTCCGACGGTCCGTACAAGATTGCCAAGTACGTCGCCGACAAGAACATCGAGCTGGTGCGCAACCCCGCCTGGGACAGCAAGACGGACAAGCTGCGCGCCGCCAACGTCGACGCCATCTCCATCACAGAGGGCTCCGACGAGGGCCCGGTCCAGCAGCAGCTCAAGGCCAAAACCATCGACATGTCGTGGGACACCTACGTCCCCACCGCCGAGATCCCCGGCCTGGTGGCCAGCAAGGACCCCAACCTGGTTCTTAAGGATAACGGCTCAACGAACCCCTACGTCGTGATCAACGGCCTGTCGCCAAACGCCGGCGGCGCGCTGAAGAACGTCAAGGTCCGGCAGGCGATCAACTACGCCGTCAACAAGAAGAACATCATTCAGGTGCTGGGCGGTCCCACGCTGAACAAGCCGATCGGACAGATCCTGACCCCGACGATCCTGGGCTACGAGCAGTTCGACCCGTACGCCACGCCTGACAGTGCCGGTGACCCGGTCAAGGCCAAGGCGATGCTCACCGACGCCGGTTTCCCGGACGGCCTGACGCTGATCTACCTCTACCGCAACAAGGGCAAGGCGCCCATCATTGCGCAGACCCTGCAGGCCGACCTGAAGAAGTCCGGCATCACCTTGAAGCTCAAGCAGGTCCCGTCGGCCGACTTCTACACCCAGCACCTCCAGAAGCCGTCCGCCACCAAGGCCGGCGACTGGGACCTGGCGGGTCCCGGCTGGAACCCGGACTGGGCCGGCAACGCGGCGCGCTCGTTCTTCGTCCCGCTTCTGGACGGTCGCCAGTGCGGCGAAGGATCGACGAACTACGGTTGCTACAACAACCCCGAGGTCAACGCCCTGGTCGACCAGGCTCTCGCCGAGGGTGACCAGACCAAGGCCGGCAAGCTGTGGCACGACGCCGATGTCAAGACCATGGCGGACGCCCCGTGGGTGCCGATCACCACTGGTGCAAATCCGCTCTACTACAGCACGAACGTCGGCAACTGGGTGTACTTCCCGTTCGCCAACAACGCCGACCTCACCAACGTCTTCAAGAAGTAGGTCCGCAGCACCACCTGTACGACCCTGGACGAGGCCCGTCCCCCGCGAGGGGGGTGGGCCTCGTCCATGCAGAGCAAACGCCGTGTGACGGACATGTTCCGATCTTCCGGATGTGTGTCAGACTTGCCCGTCCCGACAGCGAACCAGCACGTCTCAGCACAGACCAGCCAGCGCGGCTCTGACCCCCGACGCGCGATCATGGGGCAGCGACCCCGACTCAATGTGTACGAGGTGACATGTCCCTGCTCGAAGTCACGGACCTCAAAGTTGCGTTCCCGACCGAGGACGGCCTGGTCAAGGCGGTCCAGGGCATCTCCTTCAGCATCGACGCGGGGCAGACGCTCGGCATCGTCGGTGAGTCCGGCTCGGGCAAGAGCGTCAGCACGCAGACGATCATGGGGCTCACCCGGGGCGCCGTGATCGAGGGGACCGCGCTGTTTGAGGGTCGCGACCTGCTGACGATGTCTGAGCCCGACCTGCGCAAGGTGCGTGGCGCCCAGATCGGGATGATTTTCCAGGACCCGCTTTCGAGTCTGCACCCGCAGTACCGCATCGGCTGGCAGATCGTCGAGATGATTCAGGCCCACGAGGACGTCGGCAAGAAGGAGGCGACCAAGCGGGCCGTCGACCTGCTCGGGCTCGTCGGCATCCCCCAGCCGGACCGGCGGGTGGACGACTACCCGCACCAGTTCTCCGGCGGCATGCGCCAGCGCGCCATGATCGCCATGGCGCTGGCCCTCAACCCCCGCCTGCACATCGCCGACGAACCGACGACCGCGCTCGACGTGACCGTGCAGGCCCAGATCATCGACCTGATCGAGCGGCTCCAGAGCGAGTTCAACACGGCCGTCATCATGATCACGCACGACCTCGGCGTCGTCGCGGACATCGCCGACGAGGTGATGGTGATGTACGCCGGCAAGTCGGTGGAGTTCGCCGACCGGCGCACGCTCTACTACCAGCCGCACCACCCCTATACCAAGGGCCTAATCGAGTCGATCCCAAGCTCAACGGGCGAGCGCGGCCGGCTCAAGCCGATTCAGGGCCAGCCGCCGTCGCTGATCAACCTGCCGGGCGGTTGCTCGTTCCACCCGCGCTGCCCGTACGTCATGGACCAATGCCTGACCGAGGTCCCGCTGCTGCGTCAGGTCAGTGGCAGCGCGGCCCACCGCTCGGCCTGCTGGCTACCGACGGACGGGGTCGGCCTTGGGGACGACATCGACGCCGAGCGCGAGAGGGTCGCCCGGGCGCGTCGCTCGCAAGCCGCTGCGGCCAGCTCGGTTGCCGTCGACGACGAGGACGTCGCCGCGGCCCTGGCCTCTCCTGCCAACGAGGTGCCTGCCAACGAGGTGCCTGACCCGAAGGTGCCTGACCCGAAGGTGTCGTTAGTCAAGGCCCTGGCGGTGGCTCCGCTGGCTGTTCCCCGGGAGGCGTTCTGATGACCGCTCTCGACCACGCGGGTCGCACGGTCAACACCCAGCCCGGCGAGGTGCTGCTGAAGGTCGAGAAGGCCGTCAAGTACTTCCCGATCAAGCAGGGGATCGTGTTTCAGAAGGAGATCGCACGAGTCCATGCGGTCGACGGGGTGGACCTCGAGGTCCGCGCCGGCGAGACCCTGGGCCTGGTGGGGGAGACGGGCTGTGGCAAGTCGACCTTGGCCCGGCTGATCGCCGGCCTCTACCCGGTGACGAGCGGCCGGATCACCTTCGACGGCCAGGACATCACCAACCTGTCGCGCGCGAAGATGCGACCGTTCCGGCGTGACATCCAGATGATCTTCCAGGACCCGTACGGCTCGCTCAACCCGCGCCGTCGGGTCGGGTCGATCATCGGTGACCCGTACGACATCCACGACATCGCCTCCGGCGACGCGCGCAAGAAGGCTGTCCAGGAGCTGATGGAGCTCGTCGGCCTCAACCCGGAGCACTACAACCGCTTCCCGGCGGAGTTCTCCGGCGGCCAGCGCCAGCGCATCGGCGTCGCGCGGGCACTCGCTCTCCGCCCCAAGCTGATCATCTGCGACGAGCCGGTCTCCGCCCTCGACGTGTCGATCCAGGCGCAGGTCATCAACCTGCTGGACGACTTGCAGAAGGACTTCGGCCTCACCTACGTCTTTATCGCCCACGACCTGTCGGTCGTGCGCCACGTGAGCGACCGGGTGGCGGTCATGTACCTCGGCAAGATCGAGGAGATTGCCGACGTGGACGAACTGTTCGGAACGCCCCGCCACCCCTACACCAACGCCTTGCTGTCGGCCGTTCCCGTCCCGGATCCTGACAAGTCAGATAAGCGGGACCGGATCATCCTGTTCGGGGATGTTCCGTCGCCGGTCAATCCCCCTAGCGGGTGCCCGTTCCACCCGCGCTGCCCCAAGGCCCAGCCGCTCTGCGTCGAGGAGATGCCGGCCCTGACGCCGGCTTTCGCCGACCCGCCCGACCACCTCAAGGCCTGCCACTTCCCGGTCGCCGACGGCGAGGACATGTCGACCTCGGTGCCCGGCATAGCGCAGACCGGCGTCCGTCCGGCGGCCGTCCGCACCGCACTGCCCCGCTCCGACGTCCGAGAGGACACCCCGTGACCCAGCTGATCGCTGCAGCCGACCTGGCTGACCGCGCCAACCCGGACGGTCCGTCCGGCAGCACAGCAGCGCCGGCCAAGAAGATCGAGGGCCGTACGCCGCTCCAGCTGGCGTGGGCGCGGCTGAAGAAGGACCGCGTGTCGATGGTGTCGCTCATCACGATCGGGCTGCTCGTGCTCATCGCCATCTTTGCGGACGTCATCACCGACCACGTCGTGGGCCATCCACCCAACCTGCAGTACCGCGACGTCCCGAGCGGCCTGCGCCCGGACGGCCTGCCCTTCGGTCCCAACGGCACTTTCTGGTTGGGTACTGACGGGCTTGGCCGCGACGTCTTGTCGCGGGTCATCCACGGCACCCGGGTCTCGTTGATCGTGGGCGTCCTTGCCACCGGGATCGCGGTCATTATCGGCATCACCGTCGGTATCGCCTCCGGTTACTACGGCGGCAAGATCGACACGCTGCTGGCCCGCACGATGGATGTCTTCTTGTCCTTTCCGTTCCTGCTGTTCGCGATCTCCCTGGTCTCAGTCTTCCAGCCCAGCCTGAAGATCAGCATCTTTGTGATCGCCTTCTTCACCTGGGCCAACGTCGGCCGCATCGTGCGTGGCCAGGTGCTCAGCATCCGCGAGAAGGAGTACATCGAGGCGGCCCGATCGCTGGGCGCCGGCGACGTCCGGATCATGGTCGTCGACGTGCTGCCCAACCTGATCGCCCCGATCATCGTCTACTCGACGCTGCTCGTGCCTACCGCCATCGTGTTCGAGGCGACGCTGTCCTTCCTCGGGCTCGGCGTCATCCCGCCGACGCCGACGTGGGGAAACATGATCAACGACTCGGTGAGCTACTACCAGCAGGTTCCGACGTTCCTGCTTTTCCCGTCCCTGGCCCTGTTCATCACCACGCTCGCCTTCAACCTGCTCGGCGACGGGCTGCGTGACGCGCTCGACCCGCGCGCCGCCCGCGTCCTGGCCCGCAAGTAGATCCGGAGGATCGACAGACCATGGGACGCTTCATCATCCGCCGAGCCCTCTTCGGCTTCCTCGTGCTGTTCGTCATCAGCCTGGCCGTCTTCGTGCTCTTCTTCGTGGTCGCCCCGGGGGACCCGGCCGCCAACTTCGTCGGCAAGAACCCGTCGCCGGAGCAGATCCAGCAGGCAAGGGTGAAGTACAACCTGGACAAGCCGGTGCCTCAGCAGTATCTGCTCTACGTGGGGCGGCTCTTCCAGGGCGACCTCGGCTACAGCTTCCGCAACGAGGAGCCGGTCCGCAAGACGCTGCAGGACCGGCTGCCCATCACCGCTTCGCTCGCCCTAGGGGCGGCCGTGGTCTGGTTGCTGATCGGCATCCCCATCGGGATCTTGGCCGCGACCAAACCGCGGAGCCTTCGAGATCGGGCGGCCACCGTGTTCGCACTCGGCGGCCTGTCCATCCCCACCTTTGTGATCGGCCTGTTGTTCCTGTACTTCTTCTTCTACGTCTTTCGCGTCAAGTTCGGCATCGACCTGTTCCCCGGCAGCGGCTACGTCCCGTTGACAGAGGACCCGCTCCAGTGGGCGCTGCACCTGATCCTGCCGTGGTTCGCCCTGGCGCTGGTCAGCGCCGCGTCGTACTCCCGTATCACGCGCGGGTCGCTCCTCGAGGTCCTTGGCGAGGACTACATCCGTACGGCCCGGGCCAAGGGCCTGTCCGAGCGGCGGGTGACCTACCGCCACGGCCTGCGCAGCGCGCTCACCCCCGTCGTAACACTGTTGGGGATCGATGTCGGCACTCTGCTCGGCGGCGCCAACGGCACCGAGTCGGTCTTCGGGCTCGGCGGCATCGGCCAGCTGGCCGTGCAGTCGGTGACGATCGGCGACCTGCCGGTCATCTTCGGTACCGTGCTCCTCGCGGCCTTCTTCATCGTCATCG
>JANLPD010000018.1:0-5284 GCA_031367045.1 Frankiales bacterium
GCGTAGGACTGAGCGCTCGCGCGGGTGACGTAGTGCTCGACGAGGATCCCGTCCTCGAGCACGGCGATCTGGGTCCGGTCGCCCTTCTGGCGGACCACCATGACGCGGTCGACGGCCTCGCGGCGGGCCAGGAACTCGGCCTCGGACAGGATCGGCGGCCGGCGGCGGCCGGAGTCGCGACCCTCCTGGCGGCGCACCCGCTTGGCGGCCATCCGGGTGGAGCCGGTGATGCCGCGGACGCCATCCTCGTCGGCCGCGGTGGTGCCGCGGGCCGGACGCGGCTGGCGCTCGCGCGGCTCGCGCGGCTCGCGGACGTGCACGGTGGTGCCGGGCAGGTCGTCGCTGCCCTCACTGGAGCTGCCACCCGCGCTGCGACGCCGCCGGCGGCGACGGTGCGTGCCGGTGCCGTCGTCGTCGTCGGTCTCGTCCGCTGGCGGACCGTCGGCGCGCTGACCACTGGCGGGCTGACGGTCGGCGGGCTGACGGTCGGCGGGCTGACGGTCGGCAGGCTGACGATCGGCAGGCTGACGATCGGCGGGAGTCCCGGCACCCTCGTCGGTGTCCTCGCCGTCCTCGCCCTCGGATCGGCGCCCGCGGCCACGACGGCCACGACGGCGACGGCGGGGACGGTCGGCCTCGTCGCCGTCCTCGCCCTCCGCGCTGTCAGCGGCTCCCTCGGCTTCGTCCTCTTCGTCTGCCACCTCGTACTCGGGGCCGACCGGCCGGGCCGGGGCAACCGTGGGCGACAGGAAGGCGGCCGGCGCGATGGCGGCGGCGGTACCGGCCCGCCGGCGGCGGCGCGGCGGCGCGTCCGTTTCGGAAGTCTGTTCGCCGGGGGTCGCGTCAGCGTCGCTGCCCGCGTTGGACACGCTGGCCGTGGTGCCGCCGACCTCGTCCTCGACCGGCGCGACGAAGGTCACTGGAGCCGCAGCCCGCCGGCGGGTGCGCTTGACCGGCGTGTTGCTCTCGTCCTCGACAGCAGGGATGGACGGCGGGGCCAGTGAGCGGCTCGTCTGCGCCGCGTCCCCGACAGGCACGTCCTTGGTGATCGAGTCCGTTGCGGCCACGTCGTGAGCGTCGGCACCGGCTGTCGGGTCGGCCTTGGTGGCCGCCTTCTTGCGCGGGGCGGCCTTCTTTGCGGGCGCTTTCCGCGCCGCCTTCTTGGCCGGGGCAGGGCTCAGGCCGTCGTCAGCCCCTGCCTGTGCCTCTGCCTCTGTAGCGCTCTCAGGGGTAGGGACGACCTCGGGGGCGGACTCAGGGGCGACCGCCTTGGTGGCGGCACTGGTCGCGCGCCGGCGGCGCGGGGCCGGCGCCTTGGCGCCAGCGGCGGTCGTGCTGCCGGCGGGGGTGCTGCTGCCGGCGGGGGTGCTGTCAGCAGGCGTGCTGCCGGTGGGCGTGCTGCCTGCGGGCTCGTCGTCGAGCAAGGGGAACTCCGTCTGGCCGCCGCGCTGACGCACCGCGGCGACCCGGTGGGATCGTGCCGGTCGGCCGGGACGGCCGACGCGGAGAGAGGTCTGATGGTGCGCCGCACCCCTGCAAGCCCCGAGGGCTAGCCCGTGGACGTGGCGCCGGCGACAGCCTGCTCGGGGTCGGCTTCCTGTCGCGTTGGCCCGGTGCCGTCTCTTAGACGGTCGGGTGCGAGCGGGTCACCGACCTCGCCTTCTGCGTCCAACGGGCCCTGTGCCAGCCGGGTCACCTGCGAGGGTGTCGGCGGCACGAGGTCGGCCACGGCGCGCAGTCCGGACAGGACGTCGTCGGGTCGAACAGCAGGCGTCACGTGCCGTACGACCAGGTTAAGTGTTGCACACGACACGTCACCGTCCGTGGCGGACACGGTCAGCGACACGACCGGCGCACGCGCGTCGAGCGTACGGCGGCCGTCCTTGGTGAGCCGCTCGACGAGCACCTCGGGGGCGGCCAGGAAGGCGGCGAGGGCGTCCTGCGCGGTCGTCACGGGCACGCCGGGGAGCACCAGGGTCCAGCGTGAGGCGTGGACCCGCTCGGGCAGGTTGGTCCCGACCGGCGCTTCGATGACCTCGAGCACGTCGATGCCGTTGGGCAGGCTCGCGTCCAGAGCCAGCCGAAGCCGCTCGGGGTCCACCCGGACAGCCACCGAGATCTCGACATACTCCGCCTCGGAGGCGACCCCGGTCGGCGCCGCACCGACCCAGCTGACCTTGGGGTGCGGCGAGAAGCCGGCGCTGAACGCCATCGGGACCTCGGCCCGGCGCAGAGCGCGCTCAAAGGCGCGCGCGACATCTCGGTGGCTGGTGAACCGGAGCCGGCCGCGCTTGGCGTAGCGCAGCCGCAGTTTCTGGACCGCGGGCGGCGGCGGGGCGCCGGGAGGCTGCTTGGACATGGCCGTCCCAGGCTAGTTGTCCGACCTGCCTGGGACCCTCGTGCGCATGGCAGCGTTCACGATCACCCCGCGCGGCGATTTCTCCCTACAAGAGGCCGCCACCTTCGGCTTCGGGCAGCGCCACGACACCGCGTACGACGCGACGATGCGGCTCGCCTTCTGTCTGGATGGCACCTTCCAGCCGGTCTCGGTCGCCCTCACCCAGTCTGCCGACGGCGTCGTGGTCGGCGTCGGGGACAGCTCGGCCGCAGTCGTCGCCCAAGTCGCCCGGGTGCTGTCCCTCGACGTCGACGGCGCCGGCTTTCCCCTCGTCGGCAAGCGGGACCCGGTGATCGGCCGACTTCAGGCCGTCGCCCGCGGGCTTAGGCCGCCGCTGTTCCACTCGGCCTACGAGGCCGCAGCGTGGTGTGTGCTGTCGGCCCGGCGACCTGCGGGCCAGATGCAGGCCGTGCGGACCCGGCTCAACAACGCGCACGGTAGGACTTTCACGCTCGCCGGGCAGGAGCTCGCGTGCTTCCCCACGCCGTCGGCGCTGCTCGGGCTCAACGAGATCCCGGGACTCGACTACGTGAAGGTGCAGCGGCTGCACGCCGTCGCGCAGGCGGCACTGGACGGGTGGCTCGACACCAAGGCGCTGCGAGCCCTGGACCCCGCCGACGCACGGTCGCGGCTTGAGCGGCTGCCGGGGATCGGGCCGTTCTCCTCGTCGCTGATCGTCGTGCGGGCGCTCGGTCACCCGGACGTGCTGCCCGAGGAGGAGCCCCGGGCGATGGCGCTGCTCGGCGAGCTCTACGGCCTTAGCGGGCCAGCCACCGCAGCCCAGCTGAGGGAGATCGGGGCGAGTTGGTCGCCGTACCGGACGTGGGCCCTGGTGCTGGTGCGGGCCGCGGCCGGCCGGCTCACAGCACAGACAGCGGGAGCAGTTTCTTCCCGGTAGGGCCGATTTGGATCTCGGTCCCCATCTGCGGGCAGACACCGCAGTCGAAGCAGGGGATCCAACGGCAGTCGTCAAGGTCCTGCTCGGCCAAGGCCTCCTGCCAGTCGGCCCAGAGCCACTCCTTGTCCAGGCCGGAGTCGAGGTGGTCCCAAGGCAGCACTTCCACCTCGTCGCGCTCGCGGGTGGTGTACCAGTCGACATCGACGCCGACCTTCTGGGCCGCCGTCATCCAGCGGTCGAAAGAGAAGTGTTCGCTCCAGCCGTCGAAGATGCCGCCGTCGCGCCAGACTTGCTCCAGGACCGCGCCGATGCGGCGGTCGCCCCGGGACAGCAGTCCCTCCACGATGCCGGGCTTGCCGTCGTGGTAGCGGTAGCCGATCGCCTTGGCCGTGGACTTGTCGCTGTTGATGGCGTCGCGCAGGAGCTTCAGCCGGTGGTCGACCTGCTCGTGGGAAGCTTGCGCCGCCCACTGGAACGGCGTGTGCGGCTTGGGCACGAACCCGCCGATGCTCACCGTCGTCCGCACGTCGCGAGTGCCGGTGACCTGGCGGCCCGTGCGGATCACTTCCCTTGCCATATCGGCGATCTCCAGGACGTCTTCGTCCGTCTCCGTGGGCAGCCCGACCATGAAATACAGCTTGACCTGCCGCCAGCCCGCGCCGTACGCCGCGGTCACGGTCCTGACCAGGTCGTCCTTGGTGACCATCTTGTTGATGACCTTGCGCAGGCGCTCGGAGCCGCCTTCCGGCGCGAAGGTGAGGCCGGAGCGGCGGCCGTTGCGAGACAGCTCCTGGGCGAGGTCGATGTTGAAGGCATCGACTCGGGTGCTCGGGAGCGACAGGGACGTCTGCGTTCCCTCGTAGCGGTCCGCGAGTCCCTTGGCGATGTCGCCGATCTCGGAGTGGTCGGCGGAGCTCAGCGATAGCAGGCCGACCTCCTCGTAGCCGGTCGCCTTCAGACCCTGCAGGACCATGCCGCCGATGCCGGTGATCGACCGCTCCCGGACCGGACGCGTGATCATGCCGGCCTGGCAGAAGCGGCAACCGCGCGTGCAGCCGCGGAAGATCTCGACCGACATCCGCTCATGGACGGTCTCGGCGAGCGGCACGAGGGGGGTCTTGGGGTAAGGCCACGCGTCGAGGTCCATGGTCGTGCGCTTGCTCACCCGCCAGGGGACGTCGGGGTGGTTGGGTGCGACCCGTTGGATGCGACCGTCGTCGAGGTAGTCGACGTCGTAGTAGCGGGGCACGTAGACGCCGCCGGTCCTGGCGAGGCGCAGCAGCGTCTCCGCGCGGTCGGCGCCGTCGGCCTTGGCCTGGCGCACGATCGCGGTGATCTGCAGCACCGCCTCCTCGCCGTCGCCCAGCACCGCGGCGTCGATGAAGTCCGCGATCGGCTCCGGGTTGAACGCGGCGTGCCCGCCGGCCAGCACGATCGGGTGGCTTTCGTCGCGGTCCCGGGCGTGCAGCGGGATGCCGGCGAGGTCGAGCGCCTCGAGCATGTTGGTGTAGCCAAGCTCGGTGGAAAAGCTGATACCGAGCACGTCGAAGTCCTTGACCGGGCGGTGCCCGTCGACCGTGAACGCCGGGACGCCGGCCGCACGCATGAGCCCGGCCAGATCTGGCCAGACGGAATAGGTGCGCTCGGCGAGGACGCCGGGCTGCTCGTTGAGCACCTCGTAGAGGATCATGACGCCCTGGTTGGGCAGGCCGACCTCGTAGGCGTCCGGGTACATCAGGGCCCAGCGGACGTCGCAGGCGTCCCAATCCTTGACCTGGCTGTTGAGCTCGCCGCCGACATACTGGATCGGCTTCTGCACCCGCGGCAGCAAAGGCTCCAAGCGCGAGAACAGCGACTCGACAGGCATAGCTCAAGGCTACGTCCCGCGGGCCCCTGCCGGCGTACGACCGAGCCTGGCCGGCGTACTACCGACCCTTCCGGCGTACTAACGACCCTTCCGGCGCACGACCGAGCCTGCAAGGTCATCG
>JANLPD010000027.1:0-10464 GCA_031367045.1 Frankiales bacterium
AGATGACCTCGCCTCGAAACTCGTCCTGGTCCATCAGCAGCCGGCGTAGGACGCCGATGTGCTCGATGCCGAAGGCGGTCCCGCACGACGCGACTGCGGTGGGGACGCCGGCGAGGTGGCAGGCCATCACGTCGGTGTATCCCTCGACGACCACCGCCTGGCGGCGGCGCGCGATCTCCTTCTTCGCCAGATCGACGCCGTAGAGGACCGTCGACTTCTTGTAGATCGGCGTCTCCGGGGTGTTGAGGTATTTCGGCCCGTTGTCGTCCTCGCTCAGCTTGCGGGCCCCGAACCCGATCACGTCGCCGCCGATGTCCCGGATCGGCCAGACCAGCCGCCCCCGGAACCGGTCGATCGAACCGCGCTGCCCCTGCGAGGCGATGCCCGAGGTGATCAGCTCGGGGTCGCTGAAACCGCGCCCGCGCAGGTGGCGGATCAGCACGTCCCAGCCGGACGGGGCGTAGCCGACGCCGTAGACCGCCGCCGCCGCCTGGTCGAAGCCCCGCTCAGCGAGGAACTGCCGCCCGATGACGGCCTCCTGGCCCGAGAGCTGCTCGGCGTAGAACTCCTGCGCCACCTTGTGGGCCTCGACAAGACGGCTGCGCGGGGAGCCGGAGCGCCCGGGCGCCGAGCCACCCTCCTCGATCCGCAGGTCCACGTGGTAGCGCCGGGCCAGCCACTCCAGCGCCTCCACGAAGGACAGCTGCTCGGTCTTGCGGACGTAGGTGATGACGTCGCCGGACTCCCCGCAGCCGAAGCACATGAAGTAGCCCAGTGCAGGATTGACGTTGAACGACGGCGTCTTCTCGTCGTGGAACGGACACAGCCCCTTGAGCCGACCACCACCCGCTGCGCGAAGCTGGACGCCCGATTCTGCGATGACGTCGGCGAGCTGAGCCCTCTCGCGCACCGTGACCACGTCCTCGTCACGGATGCGCCCGGCCACGGTGACCTCCTGGTCTGTCCCGGTGACTCTAGTGCGCCGCAGACGACCCCGAGCCCGTTGCGAACCTGCTGTGCAGGCGCAGCGCCGCAGCGTCGGTGAGGCCCGCCACCTGGTCCACGACCACCCTCAGACGAGCCGCGTCGTCCGGTGCTGCGCGCCAGGCCTCGGCGTACGCCGGCTGAAGCGACTGCGGCGCCTGCGCCACCAGCAGGACCACCAGCTCGGCCACCACCTCGCGCTCGCGGGCCTGCAGCGCCGCCGCCTCCGGGCGCCCCATGACGTAGCGCGCGGTGACGGCTTTGAGCAACGCGCACTCCGCTCGCGTCCGGGGCGGCACGACCAGGTCGGCGTGGTAGCGGGTGAGCACTGCACCGGCGTACGACGCCCTGGTTGCCTCCTCGGCCGCCTGGCAGAAGCGGCCGATCAGGGTGCTGGTGGCGTCTTTGAGCGCGACCTGTGCGCGGACCCCGCCGTCGTGCTCCCGGGGCCACCAGGGCTCGGCCAGGAGCTCCGCGAGCACCTGCTCGAGAGCCTCGGCATCGTCGTTGGAGTAGTGCTCGGCCGCGAGTCCAGCGATCTCGGCGCTGTCATGGTGCAGCTGCGGAAGGGCGATCAGCCCGCTGACGACGCCGTCCTCGAGGTCGTGGACCGAGTAGGCCACGTCGTCGGCCCAGTCCATGACCTGGGACTCGAGGCAGCGCCGCTCACCAAAAGCACCCTCGCGGACCCAGTCGAAGACCTTCCGGTCGTCGTCGTAGACGCCATACTTGCTGCGGTCGGGGCCCTTTGCCCATGGGTACTTCGTGGCCGCGTCCAATGCAGCGCGGGTCAGGTTGAGGCCCGCGCCCTCCACCTTGACTTCGAGGCGGGTGAGCAGACGGAGCGACTGGGCATTGCCTTCGAACCCGCCGGCGGCCGCCGCGGCCTCGTCAAGCGCCGTTTCGCCGTTGTGGCCGAAGGGTGGGTGGCCGAGGTCGTGGGCCAGGCAGGCGGCGTCGACCAGGTCCGGGTCTGCGCCGAGAGCCGCACCGAGCTCGCGGCCGATCTGGGCGCACTCCAGGGAGTGGGTCAATCGGGTTCTCGGGACGAGCGCCTGCAGCCCGGCCGGCTCGACGACCTGGGTCTTACCGGCGAGGCGGCGCAGGGCGCCGCTGTGCAGCACCCGCGCCCGGTCGCGCTGAAACGCGGTGCGACCGGAACGGCTGCCTGTCTCCGCGACGAGGCGCGCGCGGTCGGCATCGTCGTAGGTCGGGTCGCTCACGCTCGGGAGACTAGAGCCAGATCGCCGCCTGGCTCGGAGCTTCCCGACGACCCACCCTCTCGAGCCAGCAGATCTCAGCGCTGTCGCCTGCTGCGCAGCCCCCTGACGATCCCGAGGATGAGCAGGAACAGCGCGAGGACAGCCAGCCACTTCAATGCCGTCACGATCAAGCTCACCACCAGGAACAGGACCGCAAGGACGAGCAACGCTGTGACGATTCCCATGCTGCATGTGTACGCCTACCCACCCGGTTGACAGGAGTCGCACAGGTTGCGTCGTTAGCGTGGGAGACCGTCCCGGTCCCGATCGAAGGAGCACCTCATCCTGCCCCGCACGGCGTTCGACCCTCAGCCCGGCACGGTCAACCACCTGCTCACCTCCCGGCTGCGACCAGACTTCAAGCGAGCGGTCCTCTACGGCCTGCTCGCTTCGGCGGCCGCCGCCGTCGTGGTCGGCTTCGGGGGGCTGTTCTCCGGCGGCCTGAGCGCCAAGGCGGTCTCGCTCGTCGGCTGCGCCGTGTTCACTGCGCTCGCCGTCAGCGCCGTACGCGCTGCAGCGACGCAGCTGTCGGAGGTGAGCGAGGCTCGGTTCGGGGACGCCCATGCCTCTGTGCTCGGCCTGCTCGTCACCCTGCTCGGCTACGGCGTCACGGCCTCGATCCTGCTCGTGCTGCTCGAGGTCCCGGTTGAGCGCCTGCTCGTCTCGGGAGCTGTGACCGGCGTGATCCTCGGAATCGCAGCCCAACAGTCGCTCGCCAACGTCGTCGCCGGGCTCGTCCTGCTGCTGAACCGGCCGTTCCGTCTCGGCGACCACATCGTCGTCCACAGCGGCTCGCTGGGCGGACCGCTGAGCGGGCAGGTCCTCGGCATCGGGCTCACCTACGTCCGGCTTGCCACGGAGGAGGGCGTGCTGTGTGTCCCCAACTCTGGCGTCCTGGCGGCCGCGGTGGCACCCCGCGACGCAGGCCTCGCCCAGGAGTCACCTGGGTAGGGCCTTTCCGCAAGGCTGTGCTCAGGGTCGGTAACCCTGGGCCCGCTGCTGCTTGGAGAGCGAGCGCCCCCTGACCTTCGCCTCCGCCCGCAGCCGCAGATCGGTGCGCCGTGCCTGGAAAGCCATCTCGCGCTGCAGCTTGCGCCAGGAATCGACCCGGTCCTGACCCAGGTCGCCCGCCTCGACAGAGGCGGTGATGGCGCACCCCGGCTCGGTCTGGTGACCGCAGTCCGCGAAGCGGCAGGCCGTGGCCAGCTCCTCCACATCCGCGAACGCCTTCGCCAGTCCCTCCTCTCCGCCGCCATTCAGGGCCACCCCTCGCAGGCCGGGGGTGTCGATGATGACGGCCCCCGACGGCAGCGTGATCAGCTCACGGTGCGTCGTCGTGTGACGTCCCTTGCCGTCGACCTGGCGCGCGTTGCCCGTCGCCATCACCTGGCTACCGGCGAGGACGTTGACAACGGTCGACTTGCCAGCACCGGAGGCGCCGAGCAGGACGAGCGTCACCCCAGGCCCGACGTAGGAGTCGAGGCTCGCCAGGTCGCCGGACGCCGCCGACACCGTGACGACATCGACCCCGGGGGCGTGCGGGAGCACCTGGCGGACGGCGTCGTCCAGGTCGTCGCACAGATCCGCCTTGGTGAGCAGGACGACAGGGGTGGCCCCGCTCTCCCAGGCAAGCGTGAGCAGCCGCTCGATCCGGCGCAATGGCAGCTTTGACGACAGGCCGGCGCACACCAGGACCGAGTCGATGTTGGCCGCGAGGGGCTGGGCTGCCGAGCGGCCACTGGCAGTGCCGCGCACGAGCAGCGACGTCCGGGGTAACACGGCGACGGTCGCCCATCCGAGGGGGCCCTCGATCACATCGACCCAGTCACCGACGGTCGGGGCGTCGTGCGGGTCGGTGGTAGGACGCGGAGCGGCGACGCGCAGCAACGCGCCGGAACCTTCGGCGAGGGCGTCGTAGGCAGAGCGGTCGACCCGCGTCACGCGGGCCCGCAGCACGCTCGGGTCAGCAACAGGCAGGTCAGGAACAGCCACGTCAACGACGGGCAGGTGAGAAACGGGTGGCGCGGGGTCTGGCTGGAGCACGCAGGTGCCTTCCGGGCGGGAGGCACGCGGCGGCTAGGGCGCCGGCACCCCAGGGAACAGGGAGACGTCATGGAGCACGACGGCACAAGCCATGGCGGTCCCACCTCCTCTGTTGTCCGCAACCCGGCAGGGGGTTGACCGGCCCAGGATAGGCCCGGCCGGCGGCGCTGTCACGGCGTTTTCACCGAGCCTCCAGACCGGTCCTGCAGTCGCTGCCCTCCTGACGCGGTCAGACCGCTCGGGGACCGGCTTCGGAGCTGCGGTGGAACACCCGGTAGTAGAGGTAGGCGGCGGTCTCACGTGCGACGTAGCGGACCTCGGTGCTGCGGGTGCGGACGGACGGGCCACTGCGGGTCGGCGACGTGCGGGCGTCGATGCCGAGGTCGGTGGCCATCCGGCGGCTACGCAGCGAGTGCCAGGGGTCGGTGACGAGGACTGCGGTGTGCCAGCCGCGCTCGAGGAACACCTTGTCCAGCGCCCGCATGCTCTGCAGGGTGTCGCGGCCCTCCGCCACGGCGAGCGTGCTCACCCCCTTCGCCTTCAGGTACGCAGCACCCGAGGCGCCTTCGGTGGTCCGGTCTCCGGGTGCACCGCCCCCGAGGACGACCACCCGGGGGGCGACACCTTCGTCGTACAAGGTCTTGGCGTGATCCAGGCGGGACCGGAAGACGGCACTGGGCCGGCCGTCGAACTGCGACGCGCCCAGCACCACGATCGCGTCGCTGCGCGGATGGTCGTCCTGCCTGGCCACCCACCAGACCCGGGCGGCAGTACCGAGGACGACCAGCAGGACGGCGAGGAAGACCGCCGCCAGGACGCGGCGGACCGGTTTGAACAAGAGCAGCACCGCTGGGGCGTCCCTAGCGGGTGTCGGAGCCGGCGGTGTTGAGCGCCGCGCGCCCCGCCTCGAGGCGTGCGACGGGCACGCGGAAGGGCGAGCAGGATACGTAGTCCAGGCCGACCTCGTGGAAGAAGTGCACGGAGTCAGGGTCCCCCCCGTGCTCCCCGCATACACCCAGGTGGAGGTCCGGCCTGGTGGCGCGACCCTCCTCGGCGGCGATCCGGACGAGCCGGCCGACGCCGTCTGTGTCGAGCGACTCGAACGGGCTGACGCCAAAGATGCCGAGGTCGAGGTAGCGGCTGAAGAAGGCAGCCTCCACGTCGTCGCGCGAGAAGCCCCAGCCCATCTGGGTCAGGTCGTTGGTGCCGAAGGAGAAGAACTCCGCCGCCTCGGCGATCTGACCGGCGGTGAGAGCGGCCCGTGGCACCTCGATCATCGTGCCGATCGGCGCCCGGACGCCCACCTCCGCGAGGATCCGCTCGGACTCCTCCCGGACGATCTCCAGCTCCTGCACGGCGCCGACGAGCGGGACCATGACCTCTGGCCGCGGGTCGAGCCCCTCCGCCTGCAGTGCCGCGGCGGCCTCCGCGAGGGCGCGGACCTGCAGCGCGAACAGCCCGGGGATGACCAGCCCGAGGCGGACACCGCGCAGGCCCAGCATCGGGTTCTGCTCATGGAGGCGCCGGACCTCCTCGAGCAGGGTCAGCCGGACCGGGTCCACCTGCTCGCCCTTGGCCTCCGCGACGGCAACCTCGACCGAGAGCTCGGTGAGGTCGGGCAGGAACTCATGTAGCGGTGGGTCGATCAGGCGCACCGTGACGGGAAGCCCGTCCATGGCGCGCAGGATGCCGGTGAAGTCTTCGCGCTGCAGCGGGAGAAGCGCCTGGAGCGCGGCCTCTCGTTCGTCGTCGGTGTCGGCGAGGATCAGGTCCTCGACGAGCTGGCGGCGCTCGCCCAGGAACATGTGCTCGGTCCGGCACAGCCCGATGCCCTGCGCTCCGAACCGCCGGGCCCGCTCGGCATCTTCTGGGGTGTCGGCGTTGGCGCGCACCCGCAGGCGGCGCACGCCGTCCGCGTGGCGGACCAGCCGGTCAACGGCCTGCACAAGCTCATCGCCGTCGGCCGCGACGAGAGTGCCCTCGAAGTACCGCACGACCGGGCTCGGGGAGACCGGGACCTCACCCAGGAAGACGGCTCCGGTCGTGCCGTCGATGGACAGCACGTCGCCCTCGCGGACCACCGTCCCGTCCTTGAGCGTGATCGTCTTGGCGGTCAGGTCGACCTCGAGCTCCTCGGCGCCGCAGACGCAGGTCTTGCCCATCCCGCGCGCGACGACGGCGGCGTGGGAGGTCTTGCCGCCGCGGCTGGTGAGGATGCCGCGAGCGGCGATCATGCCGGACAGGTCGTCGGGGGTGGTCTCGCGCCGGACGAGGATCACGTCCTCGCCGCGGGCCGCCCACTCGACAGCGGCCGGGCTGGAGAAGACCGCCTTGCCGACCGCCGCTCCCGGGCTGGCGTTCATGCCCTTGGTGAGCTTCTTCGCGGCGGACGTGTCGCCGAAGGCCGGGAACATCAGCATGGCCAGCTGGGCGCCGGTGACCCGGTCGAGCGCCTCGTCCTCGCTGATCAGGCCCTCGTCGACGAGCTGCGTCGCGATCCGGAAAGCAGCGCCAGCGGTGCGCTTGCCGACCCGCGTCTGCAGCATCCACAGCTTGCCGCGCTCCACCGTGAACTCGATGTCGCACAGGTCGCGGTAGTGGTGCTCCAGCGTCGCCATGATGTCCATCAGCTGGTCGTAGGACGTCTTGTCCAGGCCCTCGAGGTCCTGCAGCGGCAAGGTGTTGCGAATGCCGGCGACAACGTCCTCGCCCTGCGCGTTCTGCAGGTAGTCGCCGTAGACGCCCTGCGCGCCAGAGCCCGGGTCCCGGGTGAAAGCCACGCCCGTGCCCGAGTCCATGCCGAGGTTGCCGAAGACCATCGTGCAGATGTTGACCGCCGTACCGAGCCCGGCCGGGATGCGCTCCTGCCGGCGGTAGAGCCGCGCCCGGTCGCCGTTCCAGGAGTCGAAGACTGCCCGCGTCGCGAGGTCCATCTGCACACGCGGGTCCTGCGGGAACGCCGCCCCGGTCTCCCTGGCGACGATCTGCTTGAACAGCTCGACGATCGTGCGCAGGTCACTTTCGTCCAGGTCGAGGTCGTTGGTCGTGCCCTTGGCCTTCTTCGCCTGATCGAGGGCGTGCTCGAACAGCTCGCCGTCGACACCGAGCACCGTCCGGCCGAACATCTGGACGAGCCGGCGGTAGCTGTCCCACGCGAACCGGTCGTTGCCCGACTGCTTGACCAGGCCCTGCACGCTCGCGTCGTTCAGGCCGATGTTCAGGACGGTGTCCATCATCCCGGGCATCGAGAACTTGGCGCCGGAGCGGACCGAGACCAGCAGCGGGTCGTCCGGATCGCCCAGTCGTTTGCCCATCTGGGCCTCGAGCGCAGCGAGGTGCCCACTCACCTCGGCGGCCAGCTCGGGCGGGACGTCGCCGCTCTCGAGGTAGGTCGTGCAGGCCTCGGTTGTGATCACGAAGCCGGGCGGGACGGGCAGCCCGAGCGTCGTCATCTCGGCGAGGTTCGCACCCTTGCCACCGAGCAGGTCCTTCATGTCACGACCGCCTTCGGCGAAGTCGTAGACGTACTTCGGCACCTGTCCTCCTGCGCACCTTGAACCCCGGGTGCGCAGGCTAGCCCCCAGCGGGGGCGCCGGCGCCACCTCGGCGGTCTAGAGCGGTCCGAGCTTGGCGTGCAGGTAGCGCTCGACCTGGTCCAGGGCGACCCGCTCCTGCGCCATCGAGTCACGCTGGCGGACCGTGACGGCCTGGTCCTGGAGCGTGTCGAAGTCCACCGTGACGCAGAACGGCGTACCGATCTCGTCCTGTCGGCGGTAGCGGCGGCCGATGGCCTGCGAGTCGTCGAAGTCGACGTTCCAGTGCTTGCGCAGGCCGGCGGCGAGGTTGCGGGCGACCGGGCTGAGGTCGGGGTTGCGCGACAGCGGCAGCACCGCGACCTTCACCGGCGCGAGTCGCGGGTCGAGCCTCAGCACCACGCGCTTCTCCATGACGCCCTTGGCATTGGGCGCCTCGTCCTCGGTGTAGGCGTCGAGCAGGAACACGAGCGCGCTGCGGTCCACCCCGACCGCCGGCTCGATGACGTACGGCGTATAGCGCTCGCCGCTCTCCTGGTCGAAGTACGACAACTCGGTGCCCGAGGCCTTGCTGTGGACCTTCAGGTCGTAGTCGGTGCGGTTGGCGATGCCCTCCAGCTCGCCCCACTCGGTCCCGGTGAAGTCGAACTTGTACTCGATGTCGACGGTCCGGGTGGAGTAGTGGCTGAGCTTGTCCTTCGGGTGCTCGAACAACCGGAGGTTCTCCGGCTTCACGCCGAGGTCGGTGAACCAGGCCAGGCGGGCGTCGATCCAGTACTGGTGCCAGGTGGCGTCCTCTCCCGGCTTGACGAAGAACTCCATCTCCATCTGCTCGAACTCGCGGGTGCGGAAGATGAAGTTGCCCGGCGTGATCTCGTTGCGGAAGCTCTTGCCGATCTGGCCGATGCCAAAGGGCGGTTTCTTGCGCGCGGACTGCTCGACGTTGTTGTAGTTGATGAAGATGCCCTGCGCCGTCTCGGGGCGCAGGTAGGCCAGGCCGCTCTCGTCCTCCACCGGGCCGAGGTAGGTCTTGAGCAGGCCGTTGAACATCTTGGGCTCGGTGAAGGTGCCCTTGTTGCCACAGTGCGGGCAGGACAGCTGGTCCAGCGCGGTCGCCCGGCCCTTCGCGGCCGCAGTCTCCTGCAGGTGGTCGGCCCGGAAGCGCTTGTGGCAGGACGTGCACTCGGTCAGCGGGTCGCTGAATGTCGCGACGTGCCCGGACGTCTCCCAGACCTCGCGGGCCAAGATCACGCAGGAGTCGAGACCGACGACGTCCTCGCGACCCTGCACCACCGACTTCCACCACTGGCGCTTGACGTTGTTCTTCAGCTCGACGCCGAGCGGCCCGTAGTCCCAGGAGGCCCGGAGACCGCCGTAGATCTCGCTGCTGGCGAAGACGAAGCCGCGCCGCTTCGCGAGGCTGATGATCGTTTCCATGCGGTCGGGGGGCTTGCTGGCCATGAGTGGGCTCTCCGGTCCGGCTGGCTGTCGGGTGAGCGACCCACGCTACCGTTGCCCGGCCGGCCCACCTGATCGGCTAGGTCGTCGAGGGCCCAGCGGACTCGCCCACGCTGGCGGTCCCGGCGTCCACGGCACGGCGGCTCGGTTGCGTGGTCGGCACCCCCTGGTCATCGGCCACCAGCACCTCAAAAGCGCTGGGCTCGTCCCGGGAGAGCGCGAGCAGCGGGGCAGCGTCGACTTTTACGTCGTACGCCCCGAGGCTGCGGCGATAGGCGCCCACGCCCGCCCACTCCGTGGTGAGCACCCACTGGGTCGGGTCGTCGGCGGCCCGGCCGATGCGGCCGCGGACGTAGCCGGGGCGACCGGCGAAGGCGGCGAGCGCCGCCTGGGCGCGGGGCAGGAAGCCCGCCTGGTCGGCCAGGGGCACGTCGAAGCGGGAGACGACGATCACCGGGACACCGACGTCAGGACTGCGCAGATGGCCATACCTGGCAGGCTAGGTGGCGTGCCTGGTCTACGCCCTGCCGTCGAGCGCCACAGCGCGGTCCTGCTCACCTACCTGTCGCAGCGGCCCAAGGTCCTGCTCCCTGCGGTTAGCGTGCTGCTGCTGCTCGGCGGGCTCGCTCTGCCCCCGGCGTACGGCGCGCCCCTGCTCGGCCTGCTGCTCGCCCTCGTCGGCTGGCTGGTCTTTTTGTCCTGGCCCGTCATCCAGCCGCCGGCCCGGGCCCTGCGCCTTGTCGTCCTGGCCCTGCTCGGCTACGCCATCGTCAGCCGCTTCCGCTGAGCTGGTTTTGACAACCGTTTTCATCTTCACGATAGTGGGGGCATGCATCGAGGTTGGCTGTGTGGCCCCCTTCTCGCCGTGGTCGCCGTGCTCGCCGCGTGCGGTAACGGCGGGACGCCGCGCGATGAGGCCGGCCCGGTCGACGTCGTGGCGGCGGCCTACCCCTTCGCGTGGCTGGCCGGGCAGGTCGGTGGTCCGGACGTCACCGTCACCGACCTGGTGAAGGCTGGCGCCGAACCACACGACGTCGAGCTGTCACCGCGCCAGGTCGGCAAGATCGGGACCGCGGCCCTGGTCGTCTTCCTCAAGGGCTTCCAGCCGGCTGTCGATGACGCGGTCGCCCAGACCGGCGCCACGACGCTCGACCTCGGCACGGTCGTCGGCCAGCAGCCCCTCG
>JANLPD010000050.1:0-1894 GCA_031367045.1 Frankiales bacterium
TTCGCGCTGGCCCAGGCCGGCCTGGACGTCCTGCTGCTGGAGAAGGGCGCCTTCCCGCGCGAGAAGGTGTGCGGGGACGGGCTGACACCCCGTGCGGTCAAGAGCCTGGTGCACATGGGCATCGACACGACCGAGGCCAACGGATTCATCCGCAACCGGGGGCTGCGCATCATCGGCGGCGGTGTCACGCTCGAGCTGCCGTGGCCCGAGCTGGCCAGCTTCCCGGACTACGGCCTGGTCCGGCCGCGGCTGGACTTTGACGAGCTGCTCGCCCGCACCGCGCAGAAGGCGGGCGCGCGCCTTCAGGAGCAGAGCACCGTCACCGGACCGGTCCTGGATG
Organism: Frankiales bacterium; assembly: GCA_031367045.1. Classification (GTDB taxonomy): domain Bacteria; phylum Actinomycetota; class Actinomycetes; order Mycobacteriales; family SCTD01; genus JANLPD01. The sequence continues at coordinate 341 of JANLPD010000050.1, forward strand.
CAGCCGACCGCGTCGTCGGGGTGACCGCCAAGGTCGGACCGGACAAGACCGAGACCAGCTACCACGCGCCGCTCGTGATCGCCGCCGACGGCACGAGCGCCCGGCTCGCCCTGTCGATGGGCATCGGCAAGCGCGACGACCGGCCGATGGGCGTGGCCGTCCGGCGCTACTTCGACAGCCCCCGCCACGACGACGACATGCTGGAGTCCTGGCTGGAGCTGCGCGACCCCAGCGGCAAGCTGCTGCCGGGCTACGGCTGGGTGTTCGGTGTCGGCGACGGGACGAGCAACGTCGGCCTCGGGATCCTGAACACCACCAAGGCCTGGCAGGACACCGACTACAAGAAGCTGCTCGCGTCCTGGACCAGCGCCATGCCGGGCGAGTGGCAGTTCGACGAGGCCCACGCCACCGGGCCGGTCCGCGGTGGTGCCCTCCCCATGGGCTTCAACCGCACCCCCCACTACGCCCGGGGGGTGCTGCTTGTCGGCGACTCCGCTGGCGCGGTCAACCCGTTCAACGGCGAGGGCATCGCCTACGCCATGGAGTCCGGCTTCCTCGCCGCCGAGGCCGCGATCCAGGCGCTCGCGCGTCCCGCTGGCCCGCAGCGCGAGAAAGCCCTGCAGGGCTACCCGGTCGCGATGAAGCAGGCCTACGGCGGCTACTACACGCTCGGCCGCGTGTTCGTGCAGCTGATCGGCAACCCGACCGTCATGGCGGTGGCGACGAAGTACGGCCTGCCGCGCCCCCTGCTGATGAAGTTCACCCTGAAGCTGCTCGCCAACCTGACCGACCCTCGCGGCGGCGACGCACTCGACCGCGTGATCAACGGCCTGACGCGCGTGGCCCCGGCGGCGTGAGGATGCGGACCCCGGTAGCCCTGGGGGCGGCGCGGCAACTAGGCTTTTACGCGGTGGAGCCTGGCGCAGGGCCCGCGCACCCGACCGGACGACAGCCCAGGAGGACATGAGGTGCTGAACGCCTACGTCCCGATCCTGCTCCTGTTCGTCCTTGCCGCCGGCTTCGCGATCCTCTCGGTAGGCGCCGCGAGCCTCACCGGGCCCAAGCGCTACAACCGGGCGAAGCGGGACGCCTACGAGTGCGGCATCCAGCCGACGCCGCAGCCCATGGGCGGCGGTCGCTTTCCGATCAAGTTCTATCTGACCGCCATGCTGTTCATCATCTTCGACATCGAGATCATCTTCCTGTACCCCTGGGCTGTCGCCTTCGGTCGGCTGGGCGTGTTCGGCCTCGTCGAGATGGTCTTGTTCATCGGCACCGTCTTCGTCGCGTACGCCTACGTCTGGCGTCGCGGCGGACTGGAGTGGGACTAGCCATGGGTCTGGAAGAAAAGCTGCCAAGCGGCGTGCTGCTGACCAGCGTCGAGAAGGTCGTCAACTGGTCCCGCAAGTCTTCGCTATGGCCGGCGACGTTCGGCCTGGCCTGCTGCGCCATCGAGATGATGGCGACCGGCGCCGGCCAGTACGACATCAGCCGGTGGGGGATGGAGCTGTTCCGCGGTTCCCCCCGCCAGGCCGATCTCATGATCGTGGCCGG
>JANLPD010000055.1:0-10876 GCA_031367045.1 Frankiales bacterium
ACCGCACCGACGGCTTCCGGATCCTCGTCCACGAGTCCTCGGTCGCCCGCGGGACCGGCAGCTTCGCCACCATCATGAGCGACGTCGCCGTGCAGGTGCAGGGAATCCTGGACCGCGAGATCCGCGCCCGCGGCTATGAGACCGCACTGTCCGGCCTCTACTCGCAGGCCCTCGTCGGGATGGTCGCCCTCACCGGACAGTGGTGGCTCGAGGAGCGCTCACCGAGCCGCGAAGACGTCGCCGCCCATCTGGTCAACCTCGCCTGGAACGGCCTGTCCCACCTGCAGACCACCCCGACGCTCGAGCAGCCGTAGACCCGCCCTAGACCTGCTCGGACAGCTCGAGCCAGCTGTCCTCGAGGGCGGCCTTTTCGGCCTGAACCGCACGCAGCTGCTCGTCGAGAGCGAGCACCGCCTCGTGGTCGGCAGCCTGTTCGGCCATCGCTGTGTGCAGCTTGGCCCCGCGCTGGTCGAGGCGAACGATCTCACGCTCGACCCGCGACAGCTCCTTCTTGGCAGCGCGAGAGTCCCCACCGCCCTTGCTTTTCGGCGCCTCCGCAGGGGCTTGCCGCACCCGCTTGGCAAGGTACTCATCGACCCCACCGGGCAGCGCCTTCACGGTCCCGTCGCCCATCAGCGAGGACGTCACCGTGGTGGTCCGCTCGAGGAAGTAGCGGTCGTGGCTGACCACGACCAGCGTCCCTGGCCAGCCGTCAAGGACGTCCTCCAGTGCGTTGAGGGTGTCGATGTCGAGGTCGTTGGTCGGCTCGTCGAGCAGCAGCACGTTGGGTTCGCCCATCAGCAGGCGCAGCAGCTGCAGCCGGCGGCGCTCACCGCCGGACAGGTCGCCGACGCGGGTCCATTGCGCGTTGCCGGTGAAGCCGAAGCGGTCGCACAGTGACGACGCACCGACGGGCTTGCCGCCGAGGTCGACCTGCTTGGCCACCTGCTCGACGGCCTCGAGCACGCGCAGTGCGGGGTCGAGCTCGGCGACCTCCTGCGACAGGTAGGCAGCCTTGACGGTCTGGCCCACCTTGACCTCGCCGATATCGGGGTGCACCTCGTCAACGAGCATCTTGAGCATCGTGGACTTGCCCGCACCGTTGACCCCGACGATGCCGATCCGGTCACCCGGGCCGACCCGCCAGGTCACGTGGTCGAAGAGCACGCGCCCGTCGTAGGACAAGGAGACGTCCTCGACGTCGTACACCTGCTTGCCGAGCCGCGCGGTCGCGAAGCGCTGCAGCGCGATGTCGTCGCGCGCGGGCGGCTCGTCGGCGATGAGGGCGTTGGCCGCGTCGATCCGAAAGCGCGGCTTGGACGTCCGCGCGGGCGGCCCGCGACGCAACCAGGCAAGCTCTTTCTTCACCAGCTGCAGACGTTTCTGCTCGGCGGTGGAGGCGCTCCGGTCCCGCTCGGCGCGGGCGAGGACGTAGGAGGAGTAGCCGCCGTCGTAGGCGTCGACGATGCCGTCGTGCACCTCCCACGTGGTCTCGTTCACCTCGTCGAGAAACCACCGGTCGTGCGTCACGACGAGGTGCGCGCCGCGGCGGCCCTTCAGCCATGCCGCCAGCCAGGCGACGCCCTCGACGTCGAGGTGGTTGGTGGGCTCGTCGAGGACGAGCAAATCCCACTCGCCGATGAGCAGGGCGGCCAGCGCGACGCGGCGCCGCTCGCCGCCCGACATCGTGCCGACCACCGAGTCCAGACCCACGGTGTGCAGGCCAAGACCGTCGAGCACCTCGCGGACCCGGGCATCGCCGGCCCAGGTGTGCTCGGCCGTGTCGCCCAGGATCGCCTGGTGGGCCGTCAATCTGGGGTCGATCTGGACGTCCTGGGTGAGGACACCGACCCGAAGGCCACCGGCGTGCGTGACGCGGCCGGAGTGCGGGTCCTCGGTCCTGACCAGCGTCTTGAGCAGGGTGGTCTTGCCGCCACCGTTTCGGCCGACGACGCCGATCCGGTCGCCCTCCGAGACGCCGAGCGACACCCTGTCCAGCAGCAGCTTGGTGCCGTGCGCGACGGTCACGTCCTCGAGATTGATCAAATTGGTACGGGGGTTGCCGGCCATCAACGCACCTCGACCACACGCGCGCCGGCCACCGGCCCGCTGGCGGTGCGGACCGCGCGGCAGACGCCGTGGCCGGCGAGCGCCGCGGCGAGGGCAGCGGCATGGCCGCTGTCGCGGGCCAGCAGAGCCACCGTCGGCCCGCTCCCTGAGACGACGCCGCCGAGGGCGCCGAGGTCCGAACCGGTCCGGAGCAGAGCCTTCAGCGACGGCATGAGAGCAAGCGCGGCGGGTTGCAGGTCGTTGCTGAGCGAGCGGCCGAGCAGGACCGGGTCGGTGCTGCGCAGGGCGGTCAGCACGTCGGCTGGGTCGTTCACGATGGACACCGGCCCATGAGCGCGTTGGCGGTCGAGCTCGGCGTAGACGTCCGGCGTCGACAGGCCGCCCGCGGCCAGCGCCAGCACCCAGGCGTAGTCGCCGTTGCCGAGCACCGGCGTCAGCTGCTCGCCGCGACCGGTGCCGAGAGCGGTGCCCCCATGGAGGGAGAACGGCACGTCGCTGCCGAGGCGCGCCCCGAGGATGGCCAGCTCGTCGCGGGACAGCGCGGTCCCCCAGAGGGCGTCGCAGCCGACCAGCGCGGCAGCTGCGTCGGCGGAACCGCCGGCGCAGCCCCCGGCGACCGGGATCCCCTTGCTGATCTCGATCCGCACGGCAGGATCGTTGCCCGTCTGCTGCGCCAGCAGCTGCACAGCGCGCACCGCGAGGTTGGTGGGATCGGTCGGCACGGCGCCCTCGCCCTCGCCCTGCACGGACACCGAGAGCGCGTCGGAGCGGGTGAGGACGACATCGTCGAACAGCCCCACCGCGTGGAAGACCGTGGTGAGGTCATGGAAGCCGTCAGCGCGCAGACGTCCGACCGACAGGTGCAGGTTGACCTTGGCGGGTGCGCGGACCACGACGCGTTGATGAGGCGTGCGCCGGGAAGGCAGCGGTCTCTCCTGTCAGCTCGGCGGGCTCTCCAGACTAGACAACCGGCTGGCCTTGACCTGCAGCACGCGATTGCATCAGCCGGGGGTGGCGGCGAGGCGGGCGAACTCCTCGACCGACAACACCTCGCCCCGCGCGGACGGGTCGATCCCGGCAGCCCGCAGCCGGCGTTCGGCGGCATCGGCAGAGCCCGCCCAGCCGGCGAGCGCGGCCCGCAGCGTCTTGCGCCGCTGCGCGAACGCGGCGTCCACGACGGCGAAGGTCTGGGCCCGGTCACCGCAAGGCGGCTGGCGACGGGAGAACGCCACCAGCCCGGAGTCGACGTGCGGGGCCGGCCAGAAGACGGTCCGCCCGATGGAGCCGGCCCGGCGGACCTCGGCCCACCAGGCGACCTTGACCGATGGCACGCCGTAGGTCCGGCTGCCCGGCGGCGCCACCAGCCGGTCGGCCACCTCCGCCTGGACCATCACGAGCCCGTGCTGCAGCAACGGGAACCGCTCCAGCAGCGTCAGCAGCACCGGCACGGCCACGTTGTAGGGCAGGTTCGCCACGAACGCGGTCGGCGCCGGGCCGGGCACCTGCGTCAGGGTCAGCGCATCCTGGACGACGACGTCCAGCCGATCGGCGTACGCCGGAAGCCGGCTGCTGACCGTGACCGGCAGCTCGGCTCCGAGCACGGGGTCGATCTCGACGGCGACGACACGCGCGGCGACCTGCAGCAGGCCGAGGGTCAGCGAGCCAAGGCCGGGGCCGACCTCAAGGACCACGTCGTCGGGCCCGACCCCTGCGGTGCGCACGAGGCGCCGCACCGTGTTGGGGTCGATGACGAAGTTCTGCCCGAGGGCCTTGGTCGGCCGGGTGCCGAGCCGGGTTGCGAGCGACCGGACGTCGGCGGCCGACAGGAGTCCCTCGTCCACCTAGAGGTAGCGGCCGCAGACCGGCCAGGAGCTGCGGCCCGACCTGCTGTAGAGCACGCTGGCCCGGTAGGTCTGTTCGCTGGACGACGCGTCGATCGGGTCGCCGCTCCCACCAACGCCTTGCCAGGTGCCTATCGAGAACTGGTACAGGCCGCGGTAGGCGCCGCCGGAGGAGACTGCGCGTGGGTCGCCACCGGACTCACATCCGGCGAGCGCACCCCAGTTGAGGCCGCCCGAGCTCGCGGGGGCCTGGGGGGCGGGGGCTTGGGGGGCGGGGCGCGCAGCCGTGCCGTAGGCGACGATCCGCGGGACCGGAGAAGCGGTCGTGATCTGCGAGACCAGCGCCTCCTTGGCGAGTCGGCCGTCGACGAAGGTCAGCGCAAAGGTCTTCACGACAACGCCGGGGCGACCGTCCCGCAGGATCTTGCTCTCACCCTTGTACATCGAGGCGTCGTCGCGGGGCTCGGTCGGGAAGTCGATGGCGACATTTTCGACGCGCGACTTCGCGTCGACTCGGGTGATGCGGACGAGCATCCCTTCGACCGGTCTACGGTCGAGCGGGACCGAGACCTTGTCCGTGGGGCGCATACCGACACCGGCCTCAGCCAGCAGGTCCTTGACGGTCGGTGCGGTCGTGATGACGCCCCGCGACCTGCCGTCGGCGATGAGGTCGACGCGCTTCGCGAGCCGCACGTCGAGGGTCAGGCCGTCGAGCCCGATCTGGCGCGAGCGGGAAGCCGACAGGACTGACCGGCTGTCCCCGATCCCCAGCTGCAGGAGGGCCTCGTCGACCGATGCGGCGGTCACCCAGACCGTGCGCTCCGCGCCGTCGACGGTCAGCTCGAGACTGCGGCCGCGGCGCAGGCTGACCGACCCACCGTCGGCGACCTTCTCGTCGGCCCCGGGGGCCAGCAGGTCGTGCTCGCGGACCCGGAGGCCGGCCGCGGCGAGGACGTCACCCACCGTGGCGGAGTGGCTGCGGACCGGGCGGACCTGGCCGTCGACCGAGAGCAGAACGGTCTTCTCCGACGCCTTGTACAACGCGGCGCCCCCTAGCGAGGCCACCAGGGCTGCCCCGACGAGGAGTGCGGCAGCGGTTCGGGAGGAGGGGGTCAGGTTGGCGAGCTGGGCGCGGACCTTCACGAGACTCCGTGGCTAGTGCGGTCCGGGCACGGGACGACGTCAGGCAGCACCGTGGGACGAGCGGTCCCTGCGGCGCACCTGGCGTCACTGGAGCTTCCCCGACCCCGGCGACTGATCACGAGACCGTAACGGTCCTGGCCGGTCCTGCCAACCCGAGCTCGCTACCAGAGCGGGTGAAAGGGACGGCTCCGGCAACCGTTACTGCAGGTGGGGCGGCGTGTCGCCGCCAAATCTGTGAGTCCGGTCACCCGCGGTCCGGATTCAGTACATAAAGGCGCGCCGGCCATTGCTGGCGAGCGCGTGGCAGAGGGCGTCCACGTCCTCGCCTCGGGCGGCCGCGAGGGCCCGGACGGTGAGCGGCACGAGGTAGGGCGCGTTGGGACGGCCGCGGTGCGGCATGGGGGTGAGGAACGGTGCGTCGGTCTCGACGAGCAGCCGGTCCGGCCCGATGATGCCAGCGGCCGCCCTCAGTGCGTCGTTGGACTTGAAGGTCACCGGTCCGGCAAAGCTGGCATACCACCCGTGGTCAGCACAGGTGCGCGCGAGCTCGGGGCCGCCGGAGAAGCAGTGGAAGACGACGACGTCCGGAGCGCCCTCCTCCAGCAGCACGCGTACGACGTCGTCGTGCGCATCGCGGTCGTGCACCACCAATGCCTTGCCGGTCTGCTTCGCGATCGCGATGTGGGCCCGAAACGATGCCTCCTGCAGCCGGTGCCCCTCCGGCGTCTCGGTCCGGTAGTGGTCCAGGCCGGTCTCCCCGACGGCCTTCACCTGCGGCAGCAGCGCCAGCCGCTCGATCTCGCGGAGCGCCTCGTCGGTGGCGTTGCCGCGCCCCGCATCGTTCGGGTGCAGCGCCACCGCCGCGTGCACGGCGTCGTACGTCGTGGCCAGCTCGGCCGACAGCCGGCTCGACGCCAGGTCGACGCCCACCTGCACGACGACGTCGATCCCGACGCTCTTGGCTGCGGCCAGCGCAGCACCCACATCGGTTCCCATGAGGTCGAGATGGCAATGGCTGTCGGGCACCGCGACGGCGAGCGGCTCCGGCAGCGGCGGTGCCTCGCCCTCGCGGGCAGCCGAGTCCCTGCTCACGAGGTCGTTCTGCTCACGAGTCCGTCGTTGGCCGCGTCGAGCCGGGCCAGCTCCTCCTCGATCACAGACGGGTCGAGCTTGGCGAAAAGCGGTGTGGGCGGGGCGATCGGGGCGCCGGGCCGGATCGGTCTCGACGCCCAGACCGCCTCGGTCCGGTAGTCGCCCATGAGCACCGGGTAGGACGGCCCGCCGTCGAGGTCCTCGACCTCGCGCAGCTCCGGCTGCCCCGCCCAGGTGCCGGTCCCGCCGAGCATGGCGTGCACCTTGTCCGAGCTCTCCGGCAGGAACGGCGTCAGCAGTGCTTTGGCGTCGTCGACCAGCTGCAGGGCGACGTGCAGCACGGTGTCCCGCCGGGCGTGCTCCGCCTCGTCCTTGAGCTGCCACGGCGCCTGGTCGGACAGGTACTTGTTGGCCTCGCCGACCAGCCTCATCGCCTCGTTGACCGCCGCCTTCAGCTGCGAGCGGCCGAGCAGCTCGCCGACGGTGCCGAACGCCTGGCGGGAGGCCTCGAGCACCTCATGGTCGACCCCGAGCAGCTCGCCCGGCTCGGGGATCCGGCCGATGTTCTTCGACACCAGCGCGAGCGAGCGGTTGACCAGGTTTCCCCAGCCCGCCACGAGCTCGGTGTTGTTGCGCGTGACGAACTGGTCCCAGGTGAAGTCGGTGTCGCTGCTCTCCGGCCCGGCCACCGACAGGTAGTAGCGCAGGGCGTCGGCGCCGTAGCGCTCAAGCACGTCCCGGACGTAGATGACGACCGATCGGCTGGAGGAGAACTTGCGCCCCTCCATGGTGAGGAACTCACTCGACACCACCTCTGTCGGCAGCGCCAGCTCACCGAACTCGCCCGGCCTGCCAGCAGGTTTGCCGCTAGCGCCTTGCAGGATCGCCGGCCAGATGACCGAGTGGAAGACGACGTTGTCCTTGCCCATGAAGTAGTAGCTGTCGGCGCTGCCGGGCTGCCAGAAGGCCCGCCATGCGTCGGGGTCGCCGGTGCGACGGGCCCACTCGACCGATGCCGACAGGTAGCCGATGACGGCGTCGAACCAGACGTAGAGCCGCTTCTCCTGCTGCTGACCGCTGCGGTCCGCCCAGCCCGGCAACGGGATCGGGACCCCCCAGTCCAGGTCGCGGCTGATCGCCCGGGGCCGCAGGTCCGCCAGCAGGTTCTGGGAGAACTTGAGCACGTTGGGCCGCCAGCCCTGGCGCGCCTGCAGCCAGGAGCCGAGGACCTCGGCGAAGGCCGGCAGCTCCAGGAAGAACTGCGTGCTCTCGACGAAGGCCGGGGGCTGACCGTTGATCTTCGACCGCGGGTTGATCAGGTCCTTCGCGTCGAGCTGGTTCCCACAGTTGTCGCACTGGTCGCCGCGCGCCCCGTCGTAGCCGCAAATCGGGCAGGTGCCCTCGACGTAGCGGTCGGGCAGGCCGCGGCCGGTAACCGGGTCGATCGCGGACAACTCGGAACGCTCGACGACGTAGCCGTTGTCGTAGAGGGCGGTGAACATCTTCTGGACGACCGAGTAATGGTTGCGCGTCGTCGTGCGGGTGAACAGGTCGTAGGACAGCCCGAGCCCCTGCAGGTCCTCCGCGATGATCCGGTTGTAGCGGTCGGCGAGCTCGCGGGCGGTCACGCCCTCCCGGTCGGCCTGCACCTGGATCGGGGTCCCGTGCTCGTCCGTGCCGCTGACCATGAGGACGTTGTTGCCGGCCATCCGCTGATAGCGCGAGAAGACGTCGGAGGGCACGCCGAAGCCGGCCACGTGGCCGATGTGGCGTGGGCCGTTGGCGTAGGGCCAGGCGACCGCGGTCAGGATGTTGCGGGACACACGGCCCAGCCTAGTGAGCGAGCGCCACCGGGTTCTGCGTCTTACCGCCGGGTGGGCGGCGGCGCCGCTGGCCGGGCTGCGACGACGGCGTCGTAGACGTCCCGGCGCGGCACACCGATCTCGCGGGCCACGCCGGCGATGGCCTCCTTGCGCGGCTCGCCGGACGCCTCCCGGACCGCAACGAGGCGGGCCAGCTCCGCCGGGGTCGCGTCCAACAGGGGCGCCGGCGCCCCGTCAAGCACCAGAGTGATCTCGCCGCGCACCTCGCGGGTGGCCCACAAGGCCAGCTCGGTGAGGGTCCCCCGCACGACTTCCTCGTGAGTCTTGGTCAGCTCCCGGCAGATGACGGCGCGGCGGTCGGGACCTAGCACGGCGACCATGTCGGAAAGGCAGTAAGCGAGGCGGTGGGGGGCCTCGAACAGCACGGCCGTACGGCGCTCCGCCGCAAGCTCGCCGAGCCGGGCCCGCCGCTCACCCGACTTGCGCGGCAGGAAGCCCTCGAAGCAGAACCGGTCGCTCGGCAGGCCGGACAGCGCCAGTGCGGTCGTCACCGCAGACGGGCCCGGCAGGCAGGTCATCGGCAGGCCCTCGGCCGCCGCCGCCGCGACCAGCCGGAAGCCGGGGTCCGACACCGACGGCATCCCCGCGTCGGTGATCAGCAGCAGGACCTGGCCGGCGCGCAGGACGTCGAGCAGCTCCGGCGTACGCCGGTCCTCGTTGCCCTCGAAGTAGGACAGCACCCGGCCGGTCCAGCTGACCCCGAGGTCCCGACACAGGCGGGACAGGCGCCGGGTGTCCTCGGCAGCGATGACGTCGGCGGTGGCAAGCGCCTCGCGCAGGCGGGCGCTCGCGTCACCCGGCTGGCCGAGCGGGGCACCGGCGAGGACGAGGGGCACGTCGGCACGCTTGCACACAGTTGGCACTGGCAAGGCCGCGGCCTCTCTAGGCTGCAGGGGTGACTGTCGTGCTCCAGCGCCCCGAGGCCGCCGTGACGGCACCTACCTGGCGCGAGCGGATCGTGCTGCCCGCGACCGGCGGCGGTGGATGGCTGGCAACCCTGCTCATCGGGCTGCTTGCCGGGCTGCTGCGCTTCCTGCGGCTCGACATCCCCCGAGGGAAGATCTTCGACGAGATCTATTACGCCTGCGACGCGCAGAACCTGCTCCGCTACGGCGTCGAGCACGACACCGTCGCCGACAATCCCGGCTGCGTCCCCAAGGGTGGCGGCGGCTTCATCGTGCATCCGCCGTTGGGCAAGTGGGCCATCGCCGTCGGCGAGAAGCTCTTTGGCGTCAACGAGTTCGGGTGGCGCTTCTCGGCCGCGGTGTTCGGCACGCTGACCGTCGTCGTCCTCGTGCGGCTGACCCGTCGGATGACCGGCTCGACGTTGCTGGGCTGCCTCGCCGGCCTGCTGCTCTCCCTGGACGGCCTGCACTTCGTGCAGAGCCGGACCGCGATGCTCGACGTCTTCCTGGCCTTCTGGACGACCGCCGCCTTCGCCTGCCTCGTCGCCGACCGGGACTGGGTGCGCCGGCGGCTGGCAGCCACCGACGACGGGGCGCTGTCCGGCTGGGGGCCGCGATTCGGCCTGCGCCGGCCGTGGCTGCTCGGCACCGGCGCCTGCCTCGGGGCAGCAGTCGCCACCAAGTGGTCCGGCCTGTTCTACCTCGCTGTCCTCGGCCTGCTCGCCTTCGCGTGGGAGGTCGGCGCACGGCGTACGGCGGGGGTACGCGGGCCGGTCCGCGCGGTCCTCGTCCGGTCCGCCGTTCCCCTGCTCGTGGGGCTCGTCGTGCTGCCCGCCGCGCTCTACGTGCTGTCTTGGTTCGGCTGGTTCCACAGCGACATCGGCTACGACCGGCAGTGGGCGGACACCCACCCGGCCAGCGGTGTGGGGCACCTGCTCCCCGACGCCCTGCGCTCCTGGTGGCAGTACCACCGGGAGATCTTCGGCTTCCACGACAACCTGTCGTCCAAGCACCCCTACCAGTCGCACCCGATCGGCTGGCTGTTCCTGGCCCGCCCGGTCTCCTACTACTACCCCCAAGGCATCGGCCCCGGGCAGTACGGCTGCACCGTCATGTCCTGCTCGCGAGAGGTGCTCGCCATCGGAACGCCCGCCATCTGGTGGGCCTCGATCTTCGCGCTCATCGGCTGCACCTGGCTGTGGGCGTCGCGCCGCGACTGGCGGGCCGGTTCGGCCGTCGTGCTCGTCGCCGGTGGCATCGTGCCGTGGGTTCGCGACGACCTGCACCACCGGACGATGTTTCTGTTCTACGCGCTGCCGTCGGTGCCCTTCATGTGCCTGGCGTTGGCGCTCTGCGCCGGCTGGGCACTCGGCCCCCTGGGCACATCAAGGCGGCGGCGGGTGACTGCCGCGACCGCCGTCGGCGGCTACGTCGCGCTGGTGGTCGTCAACTTCGCCTACTTCTACCCGGTGCTGGCCGCAGTGACGCTGCCCTACGCGTCCTGGTACGCCCGGATGTGGTTCCCCACCGCCTGGATCTGAGCCCCGGGCTCCCGCCCGCGGTCGTTCCAAAAACTAGGGCAGCTCCCGCAGCAGGCGCCAGCAACGCACGGACCGATCGGTGACTTCCTTGGTGGGGGCGACCGCCGATCGGTGACTTCCTTGGTGGGGGCGACGACCGATCGGCGACTTCCTTAGTGGGGGCGACCGATTTGCCGGTCAAAACTGTCTCGGCCGACCAGGAAGTGCGAGAGCCGGGCCGCAAACACGACTCGGGGCGAGCTGCCCCATCTCGGCCCATGCCGGCCCACGGACTTCCTGGGTGGGAGCGACGGCCGATCGATGACTTCCTTGGCGGGAGCGACCGATTTGCCGGTCAAAACTGTCTCGGCCGACAAGTAAGTGCAGGAGCCGGGTCGCAGAGCGGAACAGCAGAGTTGGCC
>JANLPD010000073.1:0-3139 GCA_031367045.1 Frankiales bacterium
TCGCTGGATCTGGGACGGCGGGTGTTACCAACGGTAACGTTGGAGTCGCGCGGGGCGCGTGTCAAGCGCGACGCGGGTCACGTCGCCCAGGTCTTGACGTGTGTTACCGGGGGGTAACACTCTGGGGTCATGGCAGACGTGACGGACGGCCAGCTCGCCCTGCACGGCTCGCTCGTGCGCTACGCGGAGGCGGGCGCGGACACCGGCGGCCCCGTCGTCGTCCTCGTCCATGGCATGGCCTCACGGGCGGCTCAGTGGGAGCAGGTGATGGCCGTCCTCGGCAACCGCTTCCACGTGATCGCGCCCGACCTGCTCGGCCACGGCAAGTCTGCCAAACCGCGCGGCGACTACTCGCTCGGCGCTCACGCCTGCGGTGTCCGGGACCTGCTCTCTGCCCTCGGCCACGACCGGGTGACCCTCGTCGGCCACTCCCTGGGCGGCGGCATCGCGATGCAGTTCTGCTACCAGTTCCCCGAGCGCGTCGAGCGCCTCGCCCTCATCTGCAGCGGCGGGCTCGGCCCCGAGGTCAGCCCCTGGCTGCGCGCCGCGTCACTGCCCGGCTCGGAGTTCGTCCTTCCGCTCATCGCCGGCTCCTGGGTGCGCACGGCCGGGTCGTACGCCGGGCGCGCGCTCGGCCGGCTCGGGGTCACCGTGCCCGCCGGTCTGGCCGAGTCCCTGCACGGCTACGCATCGCTCGGCGACCCAGCAACGCGCGAGGCCTTCCTGCACACCGTACGATCGGTGCTCGACGTCCGCGGCCAACGGGTCGACGCCCGTGACCGGCTCTATCTCGCGGCCGACCTGCCCCTGCTTGTCGTCTGGGGCGAGAAGGACGCGATCATCCCCGCAGACCACGGCCGCTCGTTGGCCATCGAGGTGCCCGGCACCCGGCTCGAGCTGTTCGCCCAGTCCGGCCACTTCCCGCACCTCACCGAGCCGGACCGCCTCGCGGGCCTGCTTGCCGACTTCGTCGCAACGACAGAGGCGGCCCATCTCGACCCCGCCACCCTGACCGACCGCCTCCTGCACCCGGCCGCCCGCACCCCCGGCTGAGGCCAGCCAGCCGGCGGGGGTCGACGTACGCCGTGGTGACCCTGCCCGGTCACGGTGAGCGGTTGGCCGCCTCGAGCGCCGCACGCTCGTCCGCCGGCAGGCTGCCGTGTGCACAGTCCGCGCCCTTCTCCCCGCCCTGGCCACCGGCCGCGTAGGTCTTCACAAAGCTCGTCAGGCGCGGGTCGGCCGGGTCCGGGACGGTCAGCTGCACACCCCACGTGGAGGCGGTGAACCCAGCGGGCTGACCCAGGTAGGGCGAGACGATCACGTAGTCGCGGGACAGAGCGGCCAGCGCCGCGAACGCGGTCACCTGCGCGGGCGTCGCCGAAGGTAGGTAGGTCAGCCAGACCGCGCCGTGCTCTTGTGAGTGGACGGCGAACTCGTTCGGAACCGGCTCGGTGTAGACCCGGCACCGCAGCCACCCCAGGACGTCCCGGTCCTTCGCCGGCCAATGCGGGCCACCGGCCGGGGGCGTCTGCAGGTAGGTCACCCGCTTGGTCGTGTGCCGGTCACGGGGGTCCGGCTTGAAGACCTGGATGCCGGCGATAGCTGGGGTCTTGGGCGCACTTGCGCCGGCACAGGCGGTGAGGGACAGCACTGCCATGAGCAGGACGGGGACGACGCGCGCGCCGCCAGGCTGGGACGGCACGACTCAAACCACGACCTGCTGGCCCTTGCCGACCACCACCACCCCGGAATCGGTGACGGTGAAGCCGCGAGCCAGGTCGTGCTCGCGGTCAAAGCCCAGCTTGGCACCGGGCCAGACGACGACGTTCTTGTCCAGGATCGCGTTGCGCACCTGAGCGCCGCGCCCGATGTCGACACCATGCAGCAGGACGCTGCCGGCGCACTCCGCACCTGAGTGCACCCGCACCCCTGGGCTGACGATGCTCTTGCGGACCGTGCCGCCGGACAGGATCACGCCCTGGCTGACGAGCGAGTCGATCGCGTGGCCCGTGCGACCTTCCTCCTCGAACACGAACTTGGCCGGCGGGTAGGCCGGCGAGGTCGTGAGGATCGGCCACTTGCGGTTGTAGAGGTTGAAGACGGGGTGGATCGCGATCAGGTCCATGTGCGCGTCGTAGTAGCTGTCAAGGGTCCCCACATCGCGCCAGTAGCCGCGGTCCCGCTCGGTGGAGCCGGGCACCTCGTTGTTGGAAAAGTCGTAGACCTCTGCCCGCCGCTGCTGGACCATCATCGGGATGATGTTGCCGCCCATGTCGTGGACGGAGCCCTCGTCGCCGGCGTCGACCTTGACCGCCTCGAGCAGCGCGTCGGTGGAGAAGACATAGTTGCCCATGCTGGCGAAGGTCTGGTCCGGCGCGTCCGGCAGACCAGGCGGATCGGCCGGTTTCTCCAGGAAGGCCTCGATCAGCTGGCCGTCGGGACCGGTTTGGATCACGCCGAACTGCGAGGCTTCCGAACGAGGCACGCGAATGCCCGCAACTGTCACCCCTGCCCCGCTCGCAATGTGCTGCTTGACCATCTGGGAGGGGTCCATCCGGTAGACGTGGTCGGCGCCGAACACCACGACATGGTCCGGCTCGTCGTCGTAGACCAGGTTGAGCGACTGGTGGATGGCATCGGCCGACCCCTGGAACCAGCGAGGTCCCAGACGCTGCTGCGCGGGGACCGGCGTCACGTAGTTGCCGAGCAGCGTCGACATCCGCCAGGTGGTGGTGATGTGGCGGTCGAGTGAGTGCGACTTGTACTGCGTCAGGACCACGATCCGCAGGTAGCCGGAGTTGACCAGGTTGGACAGCACGAAGTCGACAAGCCGGTAGATCCCGCCGAACGGGACCGCCGGTTTGGCCCGGTCTGCGGTCAGCGGGTTTAGTCGCTTGCCCGCTCCACCGGCAAGGACGATGCCGAGCACCCGAGGGTTGGACTTCATGTCGTGATCCTGTCCCACTAACGTCCCGCTCATGCGAGTGGGACTTCTGACACGCGAATGGCCACCGCAGGTGTACGGCGGGGCGGGGGTCCATGTCGAGTACCTCGCCCGCGACCTGCGCCGGCTGGTCGACGTGCAGGTGCACTGCTTCGGCCCCCCGCGCGCCGATGCGACGGCGCACTCCCCCGACGA
>JANLPD010000010.1:0-6294 GCA_031367045.1 Frankiales bacterium
CCGAGCAGGACCGCGGGCAGCAGCCGGAAGGCGAGGACACCGCCGGTCGCGAAGCTCTTGGCACCGAACCCGCTGACCAGCTCGGTCGCCAGCGCCGTAGTGGCAAGAAAGCCTAACCAGTCGCCGAAGCTCGACAGCACCAGCGCCGTGTAGAGGCGCCGGAAGCCGCGGTAGGCCAGCGCGCCCGGCCAGTGCACCCCCGTCCCACTCACAGCCGGAGCGTACGGCGAGCCGGGCGGCCCTTCGCTCTTCACGCCTTCTTGGCGGGAGCCTTTTTAGCCGGAGATTTCTTGACCAGAGCTTTCTTCACGGGAGCCTTCCTCGGCGCCTTCTTGGCCGGCGCCTTGCGGACCGCCTTCTTCGGCGCCGGACCGCGCGCCCGCCGGTCGGCGAGCAGCTCGCTGGCCCGCTCGTCGGTGAGCGACTCGATGTCATCGCCCTTGCGCAGCGACGCGTTGGTCTCGCCGTCGGTGACATAGGGCCCGAATCGCCCTTCCTTCACCACCATCGGCTTGTCGCTGGCCGGGTCGGTGCCAAGCTCCTTGAGCGGCGGTTTCGCAGCGGCGGCTTGGCGGCCTCGCAGCTTGGGCTGCGCGAGCAGCTCCATCGCGTCCCGGAGCGTCACGGTGAACAGCTGCTCCTCGTTGTCCAGCGAGCGGCTCTCCTTGCCCTTGGAGATATACGGCCCGTAGCGGCCGTTCTGGGCGGTGACCAGCTCGCCGTCCTGCGCCGCGCCAAGGACGCGCGGCAAGGTCAGCAGCTTGAGGGCCTGCTCGAGGGTGATGCTCTCCAGATCCATCGAGGCGAACAGCGACGCCGTCGGGGGCTTGTCCTTCGCGCCCTCCGGCAGGACGAGCGAGACGTAGGGACCATAGCGGCCGGCCTTCGCGACGACGTCGTAGCCCGTCGTCGGGTCGGCGCCGAGCGTCTTGTCGCCACTCGGGGCGGACGCGAGCTCCAGCGCCAGCTCCGGGGTCAGCTCGTCCGGCGCCAGGTCTTCTGGCAGCGACGCTCGCAGCTCGCCAACCTGGACATAGGGGCCGTAGCGCCCAACCCGCACGATGACTTCCGTGCCGGCCCCGTCGACACCCTCGGGGAGCCGCCCGATCGGGATCGAGTTGACCTCGCGGGCGTCGATGCCGTCGAGGTTTTCCCCCACCAGCTTCTTCAGCCCGCCCTGGCGCGCGAGCCCGCCCTCCTTGCCGTCCGGGGAGCCGAAATAGAAGCGCGTCAGCCAGGCGACCGAGTCCTCCCCACCGCTGGCGATGACATCGAGGTCGTCCTCCATCGAAGCCGTGAAGCCGTAGTCGACGAGCCGCGAGAAGTGCTGCTCCAGCAGGCCGATGACGGCGAAAGCCAACCACGTCGGGACGAGCGCGGAGCCCTTCTTCCAGACGTAGCCGCGGTCCTGGATCGTGGTGATGATCGAGGCGTACGTCGACGGGCGGCCGATCCCCAGCTCCTCGAGCTGCTTGACCAGCGAGGCCTCGGTGTAGCGAGCGGGTGGGCTGGTCGTGTGTCCGCTGGGCACGAGCTCCGCGACGCCAAGGCCGTCGCCGACAGCGACGCGCGGCAGCCGCCGCTCGGTCGACTCGAGCTCGGCGTCGGGATCGTCGGTGCCCTCTACGTAGGCCCGCAGGAACCCAGGGAAGGTGATGACTTTGCCGCTCGCCGAGAACTCGGCGTCGGCGCCGTCGGCCGTCGTTGCCCCCAGCCGGATCGTCGCGGAGACACCACGGGCGTCGGCCATCTGAGAGGCGACGGTCCGCTGCCAGATCAGCTCGTAGAGGCGCAGCTCGTCGCCGGACAGCTCGCGGGCCAGCTCGCCGGGGGTCCGGAAGACGTCGCCGGACGGGCGGATCGCCTCGTGCGCCTCCTGCGCGTTCTTGACCTTGCCCTGGTAGCGGCGCGGTGCGTCCGGGACGTACTCAGGCCCGTAAAGCTCACGGGCCTGCTGGCGGGCCGCATTGACCGCTGTCTCCGACAGGTTGGAGCTGTCGGTGCGCATATAGGTGATGAAGCCGTTCTCGTACAGCCGCTGGGCGGTTTGCATGACGCGCTGCGCGGAGAAGCGCAGCTTGCGCCCGCCTTCCTGCTGCAAGGTCGAGGTCATGAACGGCGCGTAGGGCTTGCGCGTATAGGGCCGGTCCTCCACCGAACGGACCGAGAAGTCGACGCCCTGGAGGCGTTCGGCCAGCGAGCGGGCGTCCGCCTCGCCGAGCTGGACAACCTCCGACCCCGGCCTGAGCTGGCCGGTCTCCTGCTCGAAGTCCCGACCGGTAGCGAGCCGGCGTCCGTCCAGGGCGACCAGATTGGCCGACATGGTCGTTGGGGCCGTCGGGTCGGACTGCTCGGCCAGGGCCGAGAAGCTGCCCTCGATGTCCCAGTAGCCCGCCTCCACGAAGCGCATCCGGGCCCGCTCGCGCTCGACGACGACACGGGTGGCGACCGACTGGACCCGGCCCGCCGAGAGCTTGGGCATGACCTTTTTCCACAGGACCGGGCTGACCTCGTAGCCGTAGAGGCGGTCCAGCACGCGCCGGGTCTCCTGCGCGTCGACAAGGGACCGGTCGAGCTCTCGCGGCGTCTCCACGGCGTGCTGGATCGCGGCCGGCGTGATCTCGTGGAAGACCATCCGGCGGACCGGCACGGTGGGCTTGAGGGTCTCGAGCAGGTGCCACGCGATGGCCTCGCCCTCGCGGTCCTCGTCGGTCGCCAGGAACAGCTCGTCCGAGCCTTTGAGCAGCGCTTTGAGCTTCGCGACCTGCGCTCGCTTGTCGGCGCTGACGACGTAGAGCGTCTGGAAGCCGTTGTCGTCGTCGACGCCCAGGCGGGCCCAGGCCTGCCCCTTGTGGCTGGCCGGAACGTCCGCGGCGTTGCGGGGCAGGTCGCGGATGTGGCCGATCGAGCTCTCGACGACGTAGCCCGGGCCGAGGAACGACGCGATCTTCTTGGCCTTCGCGGGCGACTCGACGATCACCAGGCGGGTGCCCGAGCCGGTCTTTCGACGACTGGCCCGGGGCGCGTCGGCGCCCGTCTCGACGGGCTCGGTCTCGGTGTCGGGCACGGCACTCCAAGGACATGACGAACGGGTGGGCAGCCAGAACGGTACGGCGCGGAGCGACCGGCAGTGGTGCTCGAGCCTCTGGACCAGCGTCTCAGCCTGATCGCCAGGGGGTCCGTCAGGGGGTCAGGAAGCCCTGCGCAACGAGTTGCCGGACGACCGGCAGGACCTGCTCGGCGGCCTCGCCATCGGTCAGCCCGGCGCTCATCGCGAGGACAGCCAGGAGGGCGCCGAGGGACCGGGTGCCGTCGCAGCCGGCGAGCAGCGTCGCGGCGTACTCATCGACGCCGCCGGACCACCGCAGACCGGACTCCTGCTGCAGCAGCTGGACCTCGGCTGCCCAGCCGGCGCCGGTCGCCCGGGCCACCTGGTGCAGGCGCACGTCTGCGCGCAAGGTCCAGGCGCGGTCGAGCAGGTCGCCCGCCAGAGCGTCCCGCCGGGCGAAGTGGGCGAGCACCTCCTCGCCCCAGTGCGCGGCCACCGGCTGCGGCGCGTCGTCGTGGACGACCGAGCCGGCGCCGCTGCCCGGCGGGCGTCGCCGCAGGGCCAGCACGCCGAACGCCACAGCCTGGACCTGGCGGGCCTGCATCCAGTCGAGCCAGTCGTCGTACAGCCGGTCGAAGCGCGGTCCCTCGTCGGTGTCCCGCAGCCAGGCCGTGACGTAGTCCTCGGGGGCGGCCAGCTCGCGCTCCACGACCCAACCGTCGACCTCCGGCGGGAACCACGACCGGACGCGCTGGTCCCCGTCCTGCCCCTCCACGTGCAGCCAGTTCGCCAGCAGGACCGCGTGTCCCCCGACCGCCAGGTGGGACGGCAGCTCGCGGACCAGCCGGGCGCAGACGTCGTCGGCGTCCATCCCGGCGTCGCGGTAGGTGTAGCGGGCCCCCGGGCTGATGACGAACGGTGGGTTGCTCACGATCGCGTCGAAGCGCTCACCTTTCACCGGGGCCAGCAGGTCACCCGTGCGCACCTCGAGATCGGCCTCGTTGAGGGCCCCGGCCAGCCGGGCGTACGCCGAGGCGCGCGGATTGCGGTCGGTGGCCACCACGGTGCGGGCGTGGTTGGCGGCGAGCAGCGCCTGGATCCCGCAGCCGGTGCCGAGGTCGAGCACCCGGGCGACGGGCGCGCGGGGGGTGGCAGCAGCGAGCGTGAGGCTCGCGGCGCCGACCCCCAGAACCTGATCTGGGTCGACACCGGTCGCTGCCCGGCCGGGGTCGTGCGGTACCACCAACTCGATGCCCTGGACGTGCAACGGCTGCAGGCGTACGACGGCGCTCACCCGCCCCTGGCCGGCCGCCCGCAGCCACGCCTCCGGCAGGCCGGCCTGGCTGGCCTGGGCGACGTCGACGGGCACGCCGACGACGAGCAGCCGGGCGAGCGTGGACAGCGGTGAACCATCGGCGGTGCGGCGCAGGACGGGGGCCAGCTCGTCGCGGTCGAGGTGGGTGCGGGCGGTGGGCCCGAGCTGCTCCTCCAGAGCCGCGGCAGACCAGCCCGCGGCCGTGAGGGCGGCCCGGACCTGGGCTGCGCCGGCCAGGAGCACGCCCGGGTCGGTGATCAGCTCCACCCGCGGGACGCTACCGACCGGCGCCCGGCCGGGGTTTTCAGACCGGGGTTTTCAGACCGAGGTGGTGGCCTTCTCCGCCACGTCGACCTCGCCGGCGACGCCACGGCGGTTGCTCACCGTGACGGCGGCGACAATGCCAGCGATCGCGATAACGGCGATGAGGGCGCGGACGCCCTTGCTGGCGTCGATTCCGATGCCGTACTTCACGACGCTCGGCGCGATGAGGAGCGCGACGAGGTTCATCACCTTCAGCAGCGGGTTGAGGGCCGGGCCCGCAGTGTCCTTGAACGGATCGCCGACGGTGTCGCCGATGATCGTCGCCTCGTGGGCGGGTGATCCCTTGCCACCGTGGGTGCCGTCTTCCACCAACTTCTTGGCGTTGTCCCAGGCACCACCGGAGTTGGACAGGAAGACGGCCATCAGCACACCGCAGGCGATGGCGCCGGCGAGGAAGGCGCCGAGCGGGGCGTAGCCGAGGGCGAAGCCGACGGCGATCGGTGACAGGACCGCCAGCAGGCCAGGGGTGGCCAGCTCGCGGAGCGAGTCCTTGGTACAGATGTCGACGACCCGGGCGTAGTCGGGCTTCTCGGTGAAGTCCATGATCCCGGGCTTGGTGCGGAACTGCTCGCGCACCTCGAACACCACCCGGCCGGCCGCGCGCGAGACAGCGCTGATGAGCAGGCCGGAGAACAAGAAGACCACTGAAGCGCCGATGATCAGCCCGAACAGCAGGTTGGGCTTCTCGATGGACAGCGAGAAGCTGTCCTTGCTCGCGCCAGCCGTCACGAGCGCCCGCTCGACCGCGGTACGGAACGAGCCGAAGAGCGCGGTCGCGGCGAGTACGGCGGTGGCGATCGCAATGCCCTTGGTGATGGCCTTGGTGGTGTTGCCGACGGCGTCGAGGCTGGTCAGGACGAGCGCTCCCTCGGCGCCGACCTCGCCGGACATCTCGGCGACGCCCTGGGCGTTGTCGGAGATTGGGCCGAAGGTGTCCATGGCGACGATGACGCCGACCGTGGTGAGCAGCCCGGTGCCCGCCAGTGCGACCGCGAACAGCGCAAGGATCGTGGTGCCGCCGCCGAGCAGGAACGCTGCGTAGACGGCCCCTCCGATCAGGATGGCCGCGTAGACGGCGGACTCCAGACCGACCGATATGCCCGCCAGGATGACGGTCGC
Source organism: Frankiales bacterium (assembly GCA_031367045.1). Taxonomy (GTDB): domain Bacteria; phylum Actinomycetota; class Actinomycetes; order Mycobacteriales; family SCTD01; genus JANLPD01. Next base: position 5,808 of record JANLPD010000010.1, read on the forward strand.
CGGGCCGGTCAGCGAGGACTTGCCGATCTCGCGGACAGGCTTTCGGGTCGTCTCGGTGAAGTAGCCGGTCAGGACCTGGATCGCGCTCGCGAGCACGATGCCGATGATGACGGCGCCGATGGCGAAGGTGCGCGGATCGCCGCCCAGTCTGGCGACCGAGCTGTCGGCCCCCACGAGGTCGGAGTAGCTGCTCGGCAGGTAGGAGAACGAGGCGAAGCCGACGAGGACTGCGGAGACGACGGCCGAGAGGAAGAAGCCACGGTTGATCGCGCTCATCCCGGAGCGGTCGCTGTCGCGCGGAGCCGTGGCGTAGATGCCGACCAGGGCCGTCAGGACGCCGATCGCGGGGACGATGAGCGGGAAGACCAGGCCCTTGGCGCCGAAGGCTGCCTGGCCGAGGATCAGGGCCGCGACCAGGGTGACGGCGTAGGACTCGAACAGGTCGGCGGCCATGCCGGCGCAGTCGCCGACGTTGTCGCCGACGTTG
>JANLPD010000076.1:0-2791 GCA_031367045.1 Frankiales bacterium
TCCTGCCTCGTTCACACTCGGGTTGCCACCCGCTTGCTGCCCAGCAAGCGGGTCGGATCCCGACCCTCAACCGAGGTGCTAGGGGGGCGGGGCTGGGGCGGGCGGGGCTGAGGCGGGCGGGGAGGCGGTCCGGCTGCCCTCGCTCCAGGTGGTGGTGAGCGTGCGGGCGTGGTGGAAGCGCTGCACCTCGTCGCGGGCCTTGCCGCGGCGCAGGTAGGGCAGGCTCAGCAAACCGAGGACGACGGCTACGGCGGCGATGAGCAGGATCGGCAGCACGGATACGGACCTTCCAGGCGGCGCCCCCCAGGACCTCGCCCACGGTAGCCGCCGCGCTAGAAAAACTCCTGCGGGACGTAGGTGCCCCACACCTCGCGCAGCGCCCCACACACCTCGCCGACCGTTGCCAGGGCCGTGAGCGCGTCCTTCATCGGGTAGAGGCAGTTGGCGTCGCCCACGGCCGCGTCCTTCAGCGCCGCGAGAGCACTGGCCACCGCGTGATCATCGCGGCGGGTTCGCAGGTCCGCGAGCCGCGCGCGCTGGTCGGCCTCGATCGACGGGTCGACGCGCAGCGGGTCGTAGGCGTCCTCCTCGGCAGCCTGGTAGCGGTTGAGCCCCACGACGATCCGCTCGCCGGAGTCGATCCCCTTGCTGATGGCGTAGGCGGACAATTCGATCTCGGTCTTCTGGAAGCCCTTCTCGATGGCAGCCACCGCGCCGCCCATCTGTTCGATCTTGGCCATCAGGGCCAACGCACCAGCCTCGACCTCGTCGGTCATCGCCTCAACGACGTAGGAGCCGGCAAAGGGGTCGACCGTGGCCGTGACGTCTGTCTCGTAGGCGAGGACCTGCTGGGTGCGCAGGGCCAGCGTCGCCGCCTTGACTGTCGGCAGGGCGATCGCCTCGTCAAAGGAGTTGGTGTGCAGCGACTGCGTCCCGCCGAGCACGGCGGCCAGGCCCTGGATCGTGACCCGGACCAGGTTGACCTCGGGCTGCTGCGCAGTCAGCTGCACGCCAGCGGTCTGCGTGTGGAAGCGCAGCATCATCGACTTGGGGTCCTTGGCACCGAACTCCTCGCGCATGACGCGCGCCCAGATGCGCCGGGCTGCGCGGAACTTCGCCACCTCCTCGAGCAGCGTGGTGCGGGACACGAAGAAGAACGCCAGGCGGGGCCCGAAGTCGTCGACGTCCTGACCGCTGCGGACAGCGGCGCGGACGTACTCGATGCCGTCGGAAAGGGTGAACGCAACCTCCTGTGTCGGCGTCGCCCCGGCCTCGGCCATGTGGTAGCCCGAGATCGAGATGGTGTTCCATTTCGGGATCTCGGCCTTGCAGTAGCTGAAGATGTCGGTCGTCAACCGAAGGGACTGCTGCGGTGGGTAGATGTACGTCCCGCGGGCGATGTACTCCTTGAGCACGTCGTTCTGGATCGTTCCGGTGATCGCGGTGCCCGGGACGCCGTTCTCCTGCGCCACGAGCTGGTACATCAGCAGCAGGACCGCCGCCGGCGCATTGATGGTCATCGAGGTCGACACCTGGTCGAGCGGGATCTGGTCGAACAGGATCCGCATGTCTTCCAGTGAGTCGATGGCGACGCCGACCTTGCCGACCTCGCCGGACGCGACGACATCGTCGGAGTCGTAGCCCATCTGGGTGGGCAGGTCGAACGCCACGGACAGGCCCCCGGTGCCCTGGGCCACCAGATGGCGGTAGCGCTCGTTGGACTCCTTGGCGGTGCCGAACCCGGCGTACTGCCGCATGGTCCACGGGCGCCCGGTGTACATCGAGGCGTAGACGCCCCGGGTGTAGGGAAACTGGCCCGGTTCACCGATCCGCTCCTGGAGCCCGGGCGCGACGTCGGCCGCCCCGTAGATCGGACGGATCGGGAAGCCGGACTCGGACTCGCGCGCCATGTGCGCATGCTAGGGGGGCCCGCCGGAGCTGCCGGTGTCGGTGCCGAGCCGCTGGAGATTCGCCCCGGCTAGCGGTCCAGCCACCGGTCTGGGCCCCCTTGTTCGGGTACTCTCCAAGCCACCATGCGGACCTCCCTGCGACTGCTGGCACTCGTGCCGGCCGCCCTCCTGGCGCTGTCCGGTCCGACCCTTCCCGCGTCGGCGGACGCTGGGCTCAGGGCTCCCGACCTGCTCAGCGGCAAGGGCGTGGTGGTCCCGGCTGGTGCCCCCGCCCTCCCGACCATCCTGACCGGAGACAGCTGGGTCGTCGCCGACGCCGACACGGGGGCCGTGCTGGCCGCCCGCGATGCCCACGGAAGCCGCCTGCCCGCGAGCACCCTCAAGGTGCTCACCGCGATCACGGTGATCCCCAGGCTCGACCCGGCGGCCCGCGTCCAGCCGTCGCAGGACGACCTCAACGTCGACGGCACCAAGGTCGGCCTCTTCCGTGGCTACCGCTACCCCGTCTCGACACTGCTGACGGCGATGCTCGTCGTGTCAGCCAACGACGCCGCCAACACGCTGGCCACGGCCAACGGCGGCCTCGCGGTGACCGCGGAGCAGATGAACGTCGAGGCCCGTCGCCTCGGCGCCACCGGTACCAACGCAGTCAACCCGAGCGGCCTGGACGCTGCGGGACAGATGTCGACCGCCTACGACCTCGCGCTGTTCGGCCGGGCTGGGCTGCAGCTACCAGACTTCCGCCGCTACGTCGCAACCAAGAACAGCACCGTACCGGGGCTGAACGGCAAGCAGATCGCGATCTCGACCCACGACAAGCTGCTCTTCAACTACCCGGGTGCGATCGGCATCAAGAACGGCTACACCGTCGCAGCCAAGGC
>JANLPD010000116.1:0-5260 GCA_031367045.1 Frankiales bacterium
CTGTATCCGCGGATCACGCCGGTGCGTTCCATCCTGGCCAGTCGTTCGCCGATGGCCGGCGCCGACATGCCCAGCTCGCGAGCCAGGCTGCGTTGCGAGGCCCTGGCGTCCTGGGCGAGCAGCCGCAACAGAGCGAGGTCGACGTCGTCCAGGGGCACCGCGTCGGCCGGAGGTGGGCTAAGTTGCGCCAGACCTGCGAGCGGCGCGTCCCTGCTCATTCGTTACCTCTCCCTGATATGTACCTGCCACTCGCCAAGTACAACCCCAGAATGTCTTGCGTTCGCTCGACTTCTGCCGTCGCAGCATTTACGATTGCGTCCGCGCTGTCAAGGCTGGATGCTGCCGCGAACGGAGGGGTGATGCTGACCAGAAAGGCGCCCGACTGGGCGGCCAGTTTTGCCAGGCGCACGTCCGGCGGTGACGGGAGCGGAGCGCTTGCCGACATCCTCGCCCTCGCCAGCGCCACCGACGTCATCACCCTGTCTGGCGGCTTCCCGGCTCCGGAGACCTTCCCGGTGGCGATTCTGCGCGAGCTGACCGATCGGCTACTTGCCGACGAGCCGGCGGTGGCTCTGCAGTACTCCCCGACCCGCGGTCTGGCCAGCGTGCGCGACGCCATCGCGAACCGGCTGGAACGGCGCGAGCGACGACGTCCTGCGGAAGCGGAGCTCATGGTGACGAGCGGCGGGATCGACGCGCTCGAGTTGCTCGCCAAAAGCCTGCTCGACCCCGGCGACGTGGTGCTCGTGGAGGCACCGACCTACCTCGGGGCCATCATGGGTTTCGCTGGCTATGAAGCCGACGTCCGCGGCGTACCGATGGACGATGACGGGCTGGACGTCGACGCGCTGGCCGCGCTGCTTGCGGAGGGGCTGCGCCCCAAGTTGCTCTACACGATCCCGGACCACCAGAACCCGTCCGGCCGGTCGATGTCTGAGGACCGCCGGCGGTCACTAGCCTCACTGGCGCAGCGCTACGGGCTGCTCGTCGTCGAAGACGTGGCCTACCGCGAGCTGTCCTTCACCGACGACCGTGGCACCAGCCTGTGGACCCTGGCGCCGGACGTCGTCGTTCAGGTCGGCACCTTCTCCAAGACGTTCTTCCCTGGAGTAAGGCTGGGATGGGCCGCCGGCCCGGCCGTCCTTATCGAGCAGATGGTGCGGGCCAAGCAGAACTCCGACCAGTGCGCCGGCGCCCTGGGACAGCGGCTGGTCGAGGACTTCCTGCGCGGCGGCCACCTCGACCGACAGCTGACCGTGTCACGCGCCCTCTACGCGACGAGGTGCACAGCCATGCTGGCCGCGCTCGAGAAATGCATGCCGGCCGGGGTGAGCTGGACCCACCCCACCGGCGGCTTCTTTACGTGGCTGACCGGGCCGGCGGGGACCGACACCACGGCCTTGGCCAGCGCCGCCCGCATGGCAGGGGTGGCGTTCGTGCCAGGGACGCCGTTCTACCCGGGTCGCCGCGGCGAGCGCGAGCTGCGGCTCTCGTTCAGCCGGGTGACACCGCACGACATCGACGAGGGGATCCGCCGGTTGGCGGCCCTATTTCTACCCACGTCCTAGGAGCATCCGTGAGCGCCAACTCCCACTTCACCACCGAGGCAGCCGGCACACCGACGGCCAAGGGTCGTTTCGTCCAGGTCAGCACCGTGCCGCCCGTCGAGTTCCTGCCAGGCCTGGAGTTCCGCCCCGTCCTCGGCGAGAAGACGTTGACCAACTTCGTGCGGTTCGCTCCGCACACCGAGGCGCCAATGCACGTGCACGAGGAAGAGCAGATCGTTATCGTGCTCGACGGCGAGTTCGACTTCGAGATCGACGGCGACGTCCGAACGATGCATATCGGTGACGTTGCCGTCGTGCCGTCCTGGGTGCCTCACGGCGCGCGTACCAAGGAAACGACCTGCTACGAGGTCGACGTCTTCACTCCGCCGCGCCGAACGCTCCTTGAGCACGCCGCGGCAGCTGTGGCCGCCCAGGAGCCCGCCCAGGAGCCCGCCAAGCAGAGCGCGAGCTGACGTGGAGCTGGGACTGTCCGGCCGTCGGGCTGTTGTCACGGGCGGGTCGAAAGGAATCGGCCTCGCCGTCGCGCACGAACTGATCCGCGAGGGTGCCGCTGTCGCCATCTGCGCCCGAAACCCACAGGAGGTGCAGGCGGCCGGCGACGAACTGCGGGCCGCCGGCGGAACCGTCCACGCAGTCGTCACTGACGTGACGCAGGCGGCCGCTGTCATCGACTTCATCGCGGGTGCAGCGGCGGCCTTGGGCGGCATCGACATCTTGGTCAACAACGCGGGCGCCGCGCATCCCGGCAACTTCGAGACGCTGACCGACGAGGACTGGCAGGGCGACCTCGACGTCAAACTGTTCTCCCAGATCCGATGCAGCCGGGCGGCGCTCCCGCACCTGCGCAGCAGCAAGGCCGGCCGGATCATCAACATCAACGCTATCTATGCCCGCCAACCCGACCCGACGTTCTTCGCCACGACGGTCAACCGCGCCGCGTGTCTGAACTTCAACAAGGCGCTGGCCGTCCAGCTCGGGCCGGAGAACATCCTGGTCAACAGCGTTAACATCGGTTTTGTCGTCACGCCGCAGTGGGACCGGATCAGGCAGCGCGTGTCTCCGGATCTGTCCGCCGACGAGTTCTTCACCTCCATGGCCAGCGCCGAAGTGCCACTGGGTCGCTTCGGTGACGTCAGTGAGGTGTCCGGGATCGTCGCGTTCCTGGCCAGTGACCGGGCCAGCTATCTGACCGGCACGTCGATCGACGTCGCCGGCGGCATGGGCCGGTACGTCTGATGTGCCGCCTACTCGGCTGGGTGGCTCAGCCGGGTCTCACGCTGCGGACTGCGCTCGGCGACGACAACTACCCCGCGTTCACCGAGCTGTCCCGCATCCACGCGGATGGCTGGGGCATCGCCTACGCGGCCGACGAAGATCTCAACGTACGCAAGTCGCCTGCGGTAGCCTCCGCCGACCCCGAGTTCGCCGCTCTTTCCAGCTATGCCGCCACCGAGGCGGCGGTCGCACACCTGCGTTGGGCGACGCCCGGGTTACCCGTCGAGCAACGCAACACCCACCCGTTCCGTTACGGCGACTCGGCATTCGCTCACAACGGGGGCATCTACCCGCTGGACCGGCTGCCCCGACTGCTGACCCCGCAGTGGCAGGCCAGGCTCACCGGCATGACGGACAGCGAGCACTACTACCTCGCAATCATGGCCGAGGTGGAGGACAATGGCGTCGATCTGCCGACGGCGATCGTCCGCGTGACCGCCCACCTCGCCGACGCCTACTTCCCGAGCAGCCTCAACGCCATGCTGCTGACAGCGGACGCGCTTTACGTCATCAGCTGCTACGACCCGACGGTTCGACCGGTCCTGCCACAACCCCGTCCATCGACCGACGGCACACCCATGGCGCCGCGGGAGTCGGACGAGACCTATTTCGACCTGCGCTACCGGCGTACCGAACAGTCGGTGCTGGTGGCGTCGTCCGGATTCCCGCAGCCCACCGCGGCGGGCTGGGAGCTGCTGCCCAACAACAGCGTCCTGGTGATCAACCGGACCACCATGCACTGTGAGGAGCTGCCGCTCAACGTGCAGCTGCAAGCGAGCGGGACGGCATCGCGCCCGCGCTGACCGCCCGTCCGCTAGGCCCCCTTGGCGAGAGGAAGTTCCGTGGAGTTCGAGATTGAGGCCATCGGCCAACAGCTCGACGCCGACGCTCGTGCGGCATTGCTCGCCGCTCCCGGTTTCGGGCGCATCTTCACCGAACACATGATCAGCGCCCGGTGGACCGTCGACTCCGGCTGGCACGAAGCCCGGCTGCAGCCGTACGCGCCGCTCGTGCTCGACCCTGCGACTGCTGTCCTGCACTACTCGCAGTCGGTGTTCGAGGGGCTCAAGGCCTACCGACAGCCCGACGGCGGCGTGGCGCTGTTCCGTCCTGAGCGCAACGCCGCCCGGATGGCCGCCTCGTGCCGTCGGCTGGCACTGCCGGAGCTCCCGGAGGACGACTTCGTGTCGGCTTGCGAGCTGCTGGTCCGCAAGGACGCCGCATGGGTGCCCGAGGGCGACGGCGAGTCGCTCTATCTGCGGCCGCTGATGTTCGCCGACGACACCAGCCTGATGGTCCACCCCGGCGACGCCGTTCATTTCCTGGTGATCGCGTCACCCGCCGGCAGATACTTCCCCGGGAAGCTCCGGCCGATCTCATTGTGGCTGACGAAGGACTACGTCCGCGCCGCGCCGGGTGGCACCGGCGCCGTCAAGTGCGGCGGCAACTACGCCGCTTCACTGGTGGCCCAGCGCGAGGCCGCTGAGCACGGTTGCGACCAGGTCGTCTTCGTCGACGCCGTCGAGCACCGCTGGGTGGACGAACTGGCCGGCAGCAACATCTTCTTCGTGCTCGATGACGCGACCGTGGTCACTCCAGAACTGTCCGGAGCCATCCTGCCCGGCGTGACCCGTGAGGCGGTCCTACAGCTGGCCCGGGATGCGGGCCTGAAGGTGGAAGAGCGCCTGGTCGACATAGAGGAGTGGCGGGAAGGGGCGCGGTCAGGTCGGGTGGCGGAGGTGTTCGCCGGCGGCACCGCGGCGGTGCTTACCCCGATCAGTACGTTGAAGTGGCCGGGCGGCGAGGTCACAGCGGGAGACGGCAACGCAGGCCCGGTCACCCTCGCGCTCCGCACCGCGCTCATGGACCTGCAGTACGGCCGGGCGCCTGACCCCTACGGCTGGCGGCGACGGGTGTTGTGAGCAGGCGGCGCGCCGGACGACGCAAGCGAGGTCAAGGGATCACGCGCCGGAGTGTCTTGGCGGCCGCCGCGACCGCTGGGTGCTCAAGGCTCAGTTTGTCGAGTTCGACCGAGCTCTGGGCGCAGCCAGCTAGCGACGACCGGCCAACCCGGGTGCCGGTATGACCACCACGAGATCGCATCCCACCGCCCGGCATTCGCATCTTGCGGATCGGGTTCGCTCCAGGCGGCGTAGCCCCACGTCTGCGTGACAGCGCTCATCGCTGAGATCACGAATTCCCGGCGTACCGACGACGGGGACTGACCACGCCAACCTCCATGGCCAACAGATGGGTAACGACAGCGCGCGCCCTCACCTTGGCGGAACGTGACCGGCCCTCACCTTGGGAGAAAGTCCCGGTCGGGGATGGGACGTTTGGCGAGTCGCGAAAGCGCTGGTCCTTGCCCCCATTTTGCCCCCACAACGTGGCCGCAGACGACCGCAGACGCCGCAATC
>JANLPD010000144.1:0-4794 GCA_031367045.1 Frankiales bacterium
GTCGGGTCGACCTGCAGCTCCAGCCACCGGGTCCCCAGCACAGCCTCGTGGGCGACGGTCTCCGACAGCACGCGGCGCACCTCGGCCTCGCCGACGAGCAGGTCGCGCGCAGCGTCGTACAGCCGTTGGAACTTGCTCCAGCCCCGGCGCACAGTGACGTCCAGATCCACCGAGGCCGGATCGAGCAGCCCGGCGGGCAGCGTGCGGCCCTGGCGAGCTGCCAGCTCGACGGCGGTGGAGGGGCGCATGCTGCCCGTCAGGTGCAGGTGCAGGTGCGCCTTGGGCAGGTGGGCCAGGTTGCGCACAGGTGCATCGTGTCGCACCACCTTCTCGCCCGGGGATCAGGGAGACTGGAGCGCTTCCCGCACCACGACAGAGAAGGACCGCATGACCAGCCCGGCCGCGTCGTCGCTACCGTCCAAGGACGCCTCCTACACCGCCAGGCACCTGTCCGTCCTGGAGGGTCTGGAGGCGGTGCGCAAGCGCCCGGGCATGTACATCGGGTCGACCGACTCCAAGGGCCTCACCCACCTCGTCTACGAGATCATCGACAACGCCGTCGACGAGGCGCTCGCCGGCCACTGCAACCGCATCGAGGTCACGCTCCACCCGGACGGTTCGGTGGAGGTCGGTGACGACGGCCGCGGCATCCCCGTCGACATCGAGCCCAGGTCGGGCCTCACCGGCGTCGAGCTGGTCCTCACCAAGCTGCACGCCGGCGGCAAGTTCGGCGGCGGCGGCTACAAGACCTCCGGCGGCCTCCACGGCGTCGGGGCGTCCGTGGTCAACGCGCTGTCCCAGCGGCTGGACGCGGTCGTCCGACGAGGTGGTCGCGTCCACAGCATGTCGTTCTCCCGTGGGGTGCCGGGCACCTTTGCAGCTGACACCCCGGACTCTGCGTTCACACCCCGCGACGGCCTGTCGGTGGCGGGAAAGGCGCCCCGGAATCAAACCGGCACGACGGTGCGCTGGTGGCCCGACATGCCGCTGTTCCTTCGCGGCTCCGCGCCCGACGTCGAGCAGCTGCATGCGCGGCTGCGGCAGACCGCGTTCCTGGTCCCCGGCCTGACGCTCGCGCTCCTGGATCGGCGCAGTGCCGAGCTGGTCGAGGAGATTTTCCGCTTCGACGGCGGCACCTCGGATTTCGTCGAGCACCTTGCGCCGGACCGGCCGGTCAACGACCCGGTCCACATCGTCGGCGAGGGGACGTTCAAAGAGACGGTCCCGGTCCTGGACGACAAGGGCCACCTGACCACACAGACAGTGGAGCGCACCTGCGAGGTCGACGTGGCCCTGCGCTGGGGCACCGGCTACGACACCGTCGTCCAGGCGTTCTGCAACGTCGTCGCGACCGGCCACGGCGGCACCCACCAGAACGGCTTCGAGCGGGCGCTGCTGCGCACCCTCAACGAAGCGCTCGTCGCGACCCGCGTCCACACGAGCAAGGACGAGCCGGTCCTGAAGGACGACGTGCTCGAGGGCCTGACTGCGGTCGTCACCGTCAAGGTCCCCGAGCCGCAGTACCTCGGCCAGACCAAGGACGAGCTCGGGACCCCCGGTGTCTCCAAGATCGTGGCCGACGTCGTCAGCAAGGGCCTGAAGACGCAGTTCCTCGACAACCGCAAGACCAAGGCTGCGGCCCGCTCGGTGCTCGAGAAGGTCGCCGCCGCCGCAAAGACCCGCCAGGCAGCGAAGGCGTCCAAGGATGCGGCCCGGCGCAAGACCGCGCTCGAGACCTCGACCCTGCCGGCCAAGCTGGCTGACTGCCGCTCCACCGACGTCGCCCGCACCGAGCTGTGGCTGGTCGAGGGGGACAGCGCTCTGGGCACCGGAAAGCTCGCGCGCAATAGCGAGTACCAAGCGCTGCTCCCCCTGCGCGGCAAGATCCTCAACGTCCAGAAGGCCACGCCGTCGGAGATGCTCAACAACGCCGAGTGCGCCGCGATCATCCAGGTCGTCGGCGCGGGCACCGGCCGGACGTTCGACCCCGGCCAGATGCGCTACGGCAAGATCGTGATCACGACCGATGCCGATGTCGACGGCGCCCACATCCGCTGTTTGCTCATCACGCTGTTCGCGAAGTACATGCGGCCGGTCATCGAGGCGGGCCGGCTCTACGCCGCCGTGCCACCGCTGCACCGGATCGAGGTGGTGGGCGCGAAGGAGCCGATCTACACCTACAGCGAGAAGCAGATGGCCTACGAACTCAAGAAGATCGCGGCTCGCGGCGGCCGGGTCAAGGGCCAGATCCAGCGCTACAAGGGACTCGGTGAGATGGACCCCGACCAGCTGGCCGAGACCACGATGCACCCCGCGACCCGCACCCTGCGCCGGATCAACGTCGGCGAGCTCGCCGCTGCCGAGCTGGCGCTCGAGCTGCTCATGGGCAACGACGTGGCCCCGCGCCGCGACTTCATCGTCAACAACGCGTCCCGCGTCGACCGGGACCTGCTCGACACATGACGCTCGACACATGAGGCTCCAGACCGCGAGAGAGGCCGACGCCTGATGGCCCGGAAGCGCAGCAGCTCCAGCAACATCCCGCCCTTCGAGGGTGAGGGCACGATCCTCGACACCAGCGTCGTGGAGGAGATGGAGTCGTCCTATCTCGAGTACTCCTACTCCGTCATCTACAGCCGGGCCCTGCCCGACGCCCGCGACGGTCTGAAGCCGGTGCACCGCCGGATCCTCTACTCCATGGCCGAGTCCGGCCTGCGCCCCGATCGCCCTTATGTGAAGAGCGCCCGCGTCGTCGGCAGCGTCATGGGTCAGTACCACCCGCACGGCGACACGGCGATCTACGACGCGATGGTGCGCCTCGCGCAGCCGTTCGCGATGCGCGTCCCGCTCATCGACGGCCACGGCAACTGGGGCTCCCCCGACGACTCGGCGGCCGCCTCGCGCTACACCGAGTGCCGCCTGACGCCGGCCGCCACCCTGCTGACCGATGGGCTGGACGAGGAAACCGTCGACCTCGAGCCCAACTACGACCAGTCGCTGACCCAGCCTTCGGTGCTGCCGGCCGCCTTTCCCAACCTGCTCGTCAACGGCACGTCGGGCATCGCGGTCGGCATGGCCACCAACATGATCCCGCACAACCTGGTCGAGGTCGTCGATGCCGCGCGCCACCTGCTCGACCACCCCGGGGCCACCCTCGACGACCTCATGACGATGGTCCCCGGCCCTGACCTGCCGACCGGCGGCCAACTACTCGGGATGAGCGAGGTCCGCGCCGCCTACGAGACCGGCCGCGGCGTCGTGCGGATGCGGGCCACTGCCGAGGTGGGACCGCTCCCCCGTGGCAAGTCCCAGATCACCATCACCGAGCTGCCGTACGGCGTCGGCGCGGAGCGCGTCATTGCCAAGGTGAAGGAGCTGGTCGGAGCCAAGAAGCTGCAGGGCATCTCAGCCGCCAACGACCTCACCGACCGCCAGCTCGGTACTCACGTGGTGTTCGAGGTGAAGGCCGGCTTCAATGGGCAGGCAGTGCTCGCCGAGCTCTACCGGCTCACGCCGCTCGAGGAGAGCTTCGGCATCAACAACCTGGCGCTCGTGGACGGCCAGCCGCGCACGCTGGGCCTGAAGGATCTGCTGCAGGTCTTCCTCGACCACCGGGTGGACGTCGTCACCCGACGCTCGCGTTTCCGGCTGCGCAAGGCCCAGGAGCGGGCCCATCTCGTCGAAGGTCTGCTGATCGCACTCGCCGACATAGATCGCGTCGTCCGGATCATCCGGGCATCGCAGGACGTCGCCGAGGCGCGGGTCGGGCTGCAGTCACAGATCGGCCTGACCGAGGTCCAGGCCGGCTACGTGCTCGATATGCAGCTGCGCCGTCTCGTCGCGCTCGAGGTCGCCAAGCTGGAGCACGAGCTCGCGGCGCTCCGCAGCACCATCACCGAGCTCGAGGCCATCCTGGCGAGCCCGGCCAAGCTCAAGCGGGTCATCAGCAAAGAGCTGGCCGACGTCGCCAAGGAGCACGGGACGCCCCGCCGTACCGTCCTGGTCGGTGGGGACCTGAAGGCCCTGGTGACCAAGACGACCTCGCTCGAGGTGGCCGACGAGCCGTGCGACGTGCTGCTGTCTGCGACCGGCCTGCTCGCCCGCACTCCCATCGTCGAGGAGGTGGCGACCTCCCGCACGGGACGTTCGCGCCACGACGTCGTGCTGTCCACAGCGCGTACGACGACCCGCGGCCAGGTCGGCCTGCTGACCTCCGCCGGACGCCTCGTCCGCGTCGCCGTCCTCGACGTGCCTGCCGTCCCGGCCGTCACGACCGGGGCGTTGTCGCTGCGCGGCGGTGCGTCAGCGATTGAGTTCGTCGAGCTGTCCAAGGGCGAGCGGGTCCTCGGCGTCTGCTCGCTCATCGAGGACGGACCGGGCCTCGCGCTCGGCACGCGCCAGGGAGTTGTGAAGCGGGTGATCCCGGAGTGGCCAAAGGGTGACGACTTCGAGGTCATCGTCCTCAAACCGGGCGACGAGGTCGTCGGCGCCGTCCAGCTCGGCGACGGCGAGGAGGAGATCGTCTTCGTCACCTCCAGCGCCGACCTGCTGCGCTTCCCGGCCGACAACGTCCGTCCACAGGGTCGCCTCGCCGGCGGGATGGCCGGCATCAAGCTGGCCGTCGGGGCGTCGGTCATCGGCTTCGGCGCCGTGCGGCTGACCGCCAGCGAAGGCCTGCTCTTCGGCGCGGAGCCGGTCGTGGTCACCGGCGGCGGCCTACCGGCCGAAGGCCGTACGAAAGGTCCCGGCGTCGTGTCGACCGTCAAGGTGACGCCGCTTTCTGAATACCCCAGA
>JANLPD010000148.1:0-2317 GCA_031367045.1 Frankiales bacterium
GGCCTCGACGCCGTCGAGAAGTACGGGGATGAGCTTGCGGCCTTCGGTGATCCGGCGCACTGTCGCCGCATCCAACTCATCACGCACCCACGGCTTGTTGACCGACACGTTGGATACGACGACAACAAACGCATCCGCGCCGGCGAGGCCCTCGTTGAAGATCTTGTCTACGAGGCTGTCGCCTGGCCTGATCTCCCAGACGTCCAGCCAGGTCTCGATTCCCTTGGTCTGAAGCGCCTCGGCGAGCGGCAGGACGAACCCAGCCTTGTCCTCGGAAGCGTGCGACAGGAACACCTTGGGCGGGCGGGTAGATTCGGACACGGCCTTGAGTCTGGCATCGTCGGCAGCCCAGCAGACCGCTGACGCAGGCGCGGTGTCGGTGCTGCTGCGTACGCTGGACGGCTATAGTTGCCCGCGCCCACGAAACACACTGCCCACGCCAACCTCCGGCGCCGAGCCGAAGCGGTCCACAAGGTCGTACTGAGCGATGGGCACGGTCATGGGCTCCCACGGCGCGCACGAACCCGCTCACGCTGAGCCGAGGCGCTTTCGGGACTCGATCTGAGACGGAGGCTACGCAGCGTGACGAGTGCGACCAGGATGGTTTGGAAGTATCGCGTCGGCGATGAGGGCCAGAGATCTCCCGCCGCAGCCCGGGGACGGGGCACCACCCAACAGCTCACTGCCGTCCTGCTCCAGCGCGAGGTCTGATCGAATCGGAAGCGCTGTTCGAGCGCATCGCGCCGTCTTGACCCGGTTGACGACGGTTCACGTGTGTGGGGCGACCTAGAATGGACGCATGGACGCCGACATCAACTTCTACTTCGACCCGGTTTGCCCCTTCGCATGGATGACCAGCAAGTGGGTGCGACAGGTGCAGGCGCAGCGCGACTACACCGTGGACTGGCGTTTCATCTCGTTGCGGCTGATCAACGCTGAGGTCGACTACAACGCGCACTTCCCACCCGAGTACGAAGCCGGCCACACCGCCGGGCTCCGGCTCCTGCGGGTGGCGGCCCGGGCCCGAGTCGAGCACGGCCGCGAGTCGATGGCACCGCTGTACGCAGCGCTCGGGGCGCACATCTTCGACACCGCTCCGGACCCGGACGACGATCGCACCGGCGGCGAGGTGCGTGATCGGCGCGGGACCCGCGAGTTCGTGGAGCCGATCCTCGCCGAGGCGGGCTTGCCGCCCGAGCTGGCGGACGCTCTGGACGACGAGTCGTGGGATCTCGAGATCGGGCAGGAGACGGACGAGGCGCTGTCGTTGACGGGCAAGGACGTGGGCACCCCCATCATCCACTTCGAGCCACCGGCAGGGGTGGCGTTCTTCGGGCCGGTGATCAGCCGGCTGCCACGCGAGGACTCCGCGGCCGAGCTGTGGGACCACGTGGTGGCGCTGGCACGCTTCCCGGGTTTCGCCGAGCTCAAACGAAGCATGCGCGAGCTGCCCCAGCTGGCCGCACTCGGAGTCGACGCCGACACGGTCGGTCAGCAGGAGGACTGGCACGGCGGCAGCCGGCGGCTAAAGATGTGACCCCGTCATTTGAGGGTGGAAGCATGAGCGAGACGAGCATCCGCAGCCACCAGGAGTCCGTCACGGTCCAGGCGTCGGCCGAAGTGCTCTACGACCTCGTCTCCGACATCACCCGCACCGGCGAGTGGAGCCCGGTCTGCACGTCGTGCTGGTGGGACGAGGAGGCCGAGGCAGGTCAGGTCGGTGCCTGGTTCACCGGGCGCAACGAGCTCCCGAACCGTACCTGGGAGACCCGGTCGGAGGTGGTGGTGGCGGAGCTCGGTCGCGAGTTCGCCTGGGTGGTGGGCGGCAGCTTCGTGCGCTGGGGCTTCAGCTTCGCCCCGGCGGAGGCAGGGACGACGCTTACCGAGTCGTGGGAGTTCTTGCCAGGTGGGATCGCCATGTTCGAGGAGAAGTTCGGCGACCAGGCGCACGTTCAGATCATCGACCGCACGCAGCAGGCTCTCGAGGGCATCCCGAAGACCCTCGCCGCGATCAAGCGGCTCGCCGAGTCCACCGACGGAGGTGCTCAGGCCCGGTCATGACCGGTCTGCGCGGGGAGGTCGACCTCCCTGCGCCTGCCAGCGACCGGTGGTTCGAGCACTACGTACCAGCATCCGTCTACGAGTTCGGTCACGCGAGTCTGAGCGAGGCGCAGATGGCCACCTTCGCCCGGGACTATGACCCGCAGTCGATCCACACCGACCCGGCGTGGTCGGCGACGGGCCCGTTCCACGGGGTGATTGCCAGCTGTGTGCACACCATTGCCGTTTGCATGCGTCTCTACGTCGACCACTACCT
>JANLPD010000161.1:0-4382 GCA_031367045.1 Frankiales bacterium
AGGGCGTCCAGGAACCGCTTCGACGCGTCGGCTACGTGCAGCGTGACGCCGGTCGACGCGACGAAGTCCTGCTCCACCTGCTCAGCCTCGCCCTTGCGCAGCAGCCCGTGGTCCACGAAGACACAGGTGAGCTGATCGCCGACAGCGCGCTGGACAAGGGCCGCAGCGACGGCGGAGTCCACGCCCCCGGACAGCCCACAGATCACCCGGCCGGAGCCCACCTGTGCGCGGATCGCCGCGACCTGGTCCTCGACGACGTTGCCCATCGTCCAGGTGGGGCGGCAGCCGGCGGCCTCGAGCAGGAAGCGCTCCAGCACCTTCTGGCCGTACTCGGAGTGCAGCACCTCTGGGTGGAACTGCACCCCATAGAGCCCACGCTCGACGTCCTCGAACGCTGCGACCGGCGTGGCGTCGGTGGTGGCCGTGACCGTGAAGCCTGGTGGTGCCTGGGAGACCGAGTCGCCGTGCGACATCCAGACCGACTGCTCCGCAGGCAGTCCCGCAAACAGCACGCCACCCTCGACGACAGCAAGCGCCGTACGGCCGTACTCCGCCGTCCCCGTCTGCGCGACGGTCCCGCCGAGCGCCTTGGCCATCACCTGATGGCCATAGCAGATGCCGAACGTCGGGACGCCGGTGGCGAAAAACCCCGCAGGCACCTGAGGTGCGCCGGGCGCGTAGACAGAGGCGGGTCCGCCGGACAGGATCACGGCCTTGGGCGCACGAGCCCGGATCTGCTCGGCGGTGATGGTGTGGGGGACGATCTCGGAGTAGACATGGCACTCCCGGACGCGCCGCGCGATGAGCTGCGCGTACTGCGCTCCGAAGTCGACGACGAGGACGGTGTCGGCTGCAGGGCTCACCTTCCCCATTCTAGGGCCGGCCCCGAGGAGCGACCGCCAGCGCTTGGCGCGCGCCGCTCAGCCGCACTCAGCCGAGCCAAGTGTGAGCTCACTCCCGTGCATCCGCGCGAAAGTCCGCGCGGCACGAAGGCCCGCACCGCACCTGCCGGCGCGAGAGCATTCCTGTCGTGGACGACCTGCTGGCCCGCCAGCGCACGGCGACGCTGGCCTTCTGGCGCGCGGAGTGCAGCCCTCGACCGGCCGGTGCCTGGGCACAGATCGGCGACGTCCAGGTCCACACGACCGGACTTGCGCCGCGCCAGTGGAGCGGCGCCTTCGTGACGCGGGCCGTCGCGTCCCCGACGTACACCGCGGTCGCATCGTGGTTTCGCGAGCGCTCGCAGGACTACGCCGTCCTCGTCCCCGCGGAGCTGGACCACGCCCCACCCGGTTGCTCCCACCTGCTCGACCAGCCGGTGATGCTGCGACCGCTCGCCGAGCCTGTCGCGGCGGACCTGGCCGGGCTGCACGTGTCCTGGACTCCGCCGGCCGAGGACGTGGCCATCGTCCAAGCGCTCGCGTTCGACGTCGACCTCGACCTGTCGCGCGAGTTCGTCGGCCCCACCCTGGCGGTGCACCCCGCGGTCGTCGCCTACGACGGCGACCTGCCGGTTGCCTGCGCCAGCGCAGCCGTGACCGGCGATGTGCTGGGTGTCTTCGGCGTCGCCGTGCGTGCGTCGCACCGGCGGCGCGGGATCGGCCGGGCCGTCACCGCGCTTGCGCTGGAGCGGGGCCGCGACCTGGGGTGCGACCTCGCCTACCTCAACCCGAGCCTGATGGCGTACGCCGGCTACGCGCGCCTCGGCTTCACCGATGCGCCACCGATGCGGGTGTGGGTGCCGGAGCCGGACAGCTAGCGGGTGCCCATCCCGACGCCCTGCGCCTGCTGCAGCCACTTGCCCTCGGTCTGCGACGCGGGAGCCACCATGACCTCGACCTTCTGGAACTCCTTGATCGAGGAGTAGCCGGTCATGGCCATCGCCCGGCGCAGCCCGCCGAACAGGTTGGTGGTCCCGTCATCGGTCGTCGCAGGGCCGACGAGGACCTGCTCGAGCGTGCCGATCTGGTCCACCAGCACCCGGGTGCCGCGCGGCAGGACCGGGTGGTGGGCGGCGTGGCCCCAGTGGGCGCCGTGTCCAGGGGCATCGCTGGCCCGGGAGAGCGGGCTGCCCATCATCACGGCGTCGGCGCCGCAGGCGATCGCCTTGGCGATGTCGCCCCCGGTGCGCATCCCGCCGTCGGCGATGACGTGGACGTAGCGACCGCCGGACTCGTCGAGGTAGTCGCGCCGCGCACCGGCGGCGTCGGCGATAGAGGTGGCCATCGGGACCCCGAGGCCCAGCACGCCCCGCGTGGTGTTGGCCGCCCCCGGCCCGACGCCTACGAGGACCCCCGCAGCGCCGGTGCGCATGAGGTGCAGCGCCGACTGGTAGGTGGCGCAGCCACCGACGAGGACGGGGACGTCGAGGTCGGCGATGAAGCGCTTGAGGTTGAGCGGCTCGCTGCGCGAGCTGACGTGCTCGGCCGAGACGACAGTCCCCTGGATGACGAAGATGTCGACGCCGGAGTCGAGCACGGTCTGCGCGAACTGCACGGTGCGCTGCGGCGTGAGCGACGCAGCCACGACCACACCCGAGTCGCGGATCTGCTTGACCCGTGCGGTGATGAGGTCTGCCTCGATCGGCTTGGCGTAGAGCTCCTGCATACGGCGGGTCGCCTCACCGACCGGCACCCCGGCGATCTCGGCGAGGAACGGCGCAGGGTCGTCGTACCGCGTCCAAAGGCCCTCGAGGTTGAGCACCCCGAGGCCACCGAGACGACCGATCTCCACGGCGCTCTCCGGCGAGACGACGCCGTCCATCGCGGACGCGCACAGCGGCAGCTCGAAACGGTAGGCATCGATTTCCCAGGCGATCGAGACGTCCTCCGGGTCGCGCGTGCGGCGCGACGGCACGATCGCGATGTCGTCGAAGCCGTAGGCGCGACGGCCACTCTTGCCGATCCCGATTTCGACCTCAGCCATCTCAGCGGCCGCTGTAGTTGGGGGCTTCGACGGTCATCTGGATGTCGTGGGGGTGGCTCTCCTTGAGCCCGGCCGGGGTGATCCGCACGAACTTCCCCTTGGCCTGGAGCTCCGGGATGCTGGCCGCGCCGACGTAATACATCGACTGGCGCAGACCGCCCACCAGCTGGTGAGCAACTGCGGCGAGCGGCCCGCGGTAGGGCACCTGGCCCTCGATCCCCTCGGGCACCAGCTTGTCGTCGCTGGCGACGTCGGCCTGGGAGTAGCGGTCCTTGGAGTAGGACTTCTTCGGGCCACGCGACTGCATCGCTCCCAGCGAGCCCATCCCCCGGTAGGCCTTGAACTGCTTGCCGTTGGTGAAGACCAGCTCGCCGGGGCTCTCCTCGACACCGGCGAGCAGGGAACCCAGCATGACGGAGTCCGCGCCGGCCACAAGTGCCTTGGCGATGTCGCCGGAGAACTGCAGGCCACCGTCGCCGATCACCGGCACGCCAGCCGGTTTGCAGGCCTTGGCCGCCTCGTGGATGGCCGTGACCTGCGGGACGCCGACCCCGGCGACGACGCGGGTCGTGCAGATGCTGTTGTGCACCACCGCATTGTCGGCGATAAAGCTGTGGCTCTCGCCTTCGACCTCGAGGTCGTAGACCGGGACCGCCAATCCCGTGGGACGGACCCCCAGCAGTGGGACGACGGCGTGATCGCCGCGCTGCCGGCGTCCGTGCTTCGCGTCGAGCCGGCTGGCGTAGCCGGCCTCGCGGGCTACCTCCGGCAGGTTGCCGTGCACGAGCAGACAGAGGATGCCGTACAGCTCGGACAGTGCCCTCGAGGTGCTTCGGAAGCACAACCGACCGCTCTGGTCGAGTTGACCGGCCGAGTCAGCGAGGCCAGCCAGCAAGCCGCGCAGGTAGGCCGGCTCGGAGCACAGCCACTGCGTCGGGAGGTGCCTGTCGTCCCCCTTCCCACAGGCGGCAAGCAAGCGAGCCAGCGGCGGGCAGTGCAGGTGCAGGTGGTGGACGCCGCGCGACACCGCGCCGTCGCCGAGCTCAACCCCTGCCACCCGGCGCACAGCTGCGCGCAGGCGGCCGGTGTCCTGCTGAGCGCCTGGGTAAAAGCTCACCCGGCCGAGCGCGCTCTGACTGACGGTGCTGTCGAAGGCATCACCGTTGCCGAGGAAGAACCCCAGCAGGTAACCCAAATCAGCACTGTCTTCCAGCACGGCCGGCGAGCGGTGCTCACGCAGATCGAGGCGCAGGTGCTCGGGCAGCTCGAGCTGTAGCCGGCGAGGGAACAGGAGCTCGGCACGGTCGGCGACCCCAATCTCTGTCCAACCGACCTTGCTCCCGCCCCGCCCGGTCGGGCGCTCCAGCACCGCGACACCACCCTGTCTGGCGACGACGGCGGGGCTGATCGTGGACAGGTCGCCGGTGAGGTACCGGTGGTCGGCCGTGGCGAACGTC